>DASXDR010000028.1:0-89416 GCA_036490535.1 Tepidisphaeraceae bacterium
TCCAACGCGGTCCTTCGGACGCGCCGCTAATTATTGCGCGTTTTCGATCTTTGGTTATTCGAACATTGACTCGTCATTCACCTGACGGGGTTGGCGTCGGCGTTTTGTCGTTCTTTTTGTGGTGTTCCTGCCAATACCAGGTGATGAATACAGCAATCACGACAATCGCTGCGACCGCGATGGTCACCACATGCTCTGAGTGCTGGATGGAACGCATATGCTCATGCAACCGCCTGCCCAGCCAATGGCCGATAAAAAGAAACAGTCCGCCCGAGACAATTGCCGCCAATCCATCCACTACTAAGAATTTAGCGAAGTTGTAGCGAATCGCTCCCGCCGCCACGACCATTGCTCCGCGCACACCGGCAATCATCCGACCCACCGCCACCACCCATACGCCATATTTTTCAAACAGCTTCTCCGCTTTTTCAATGCGCTCCTTGGTCACATGCTTGCCAATGAACGGCACGCGCACGATCTCCAGCCCGAAATGCTTGCCAAAATGATAAAGAATCGTGTCCCCGGTCAGAATCCCGCACCATGCGACAGCCGCTGCAATCCAAAGATGCATCTTATGATCGGCAACCAATACACCGGCGGCGAGCAAGGGAATATCCTCCGGCAACGGAAACCCCATCCCGCAAGCCGTGAGCAGACCAAAAAGCACGACGTAGCCGCCGGTTTCGAGCCATCCCTCGACGGAGTCGATAGTCATTGCGGAGAGAAAATAGTGAATGGCGTGCATGATTAGGAAGAAAAGGGAAAAGGGACAAGGCAGCAAGGCGGCAAGGGCAGAACCCCCACCCTAACCCTCCCCCTGAGTACAAGGGGAGGGAATGAGCTGTCTTTGAATTTCATTCTGCATTCTGCACTGCCTTTTATGCCTTTCCAACAATCGCGATACCATATTTCTCCGCCAGCGCGATGACCTTCTCTTTCTCCAGCATAATCGTGCTTCCCACCTGTAACACCAAGCACCCCGCACCGGCGGCACGCAATTCCTCAATGGTCTGAATTCCCACCGTCGGCACATCCATTCGCATATCCTGCTGCGCGTTGGTTACTTTGATCAATGTCCAGCCCGGCGTTCGGCAATACTGCCCGGCTCGCATGATCATCCGATCTGTTCCCTCGATCGCTTCCACCGCAATCACATCTTTATCCAACACCGCCAGCGCCTGGCCGATATCCAGCCGGCTGATCGTCCGGCACAGCTCCCACCCAAATTCAATATCCGCAAGCTGCCTGTCTGTCGGCTTCACCGAGGTCATCACACCCTCGGTGGCGAGCTGATCTTTCGTATAGGCTGTCGAATCGATCAACGTAATTCCTTCGCTTTGCAATTCATCCGCGACGGCCAGCAGCACCGCATGATCGCGCTTATCCTGCCGTAATCTGGTGAACCAGACCCGCAGCGTGCGCAGGTCGGGAATATACTGCAAATAACGCCACTTCGCGTACATCCCCGCCTTGCCGACGCGCCCCACCATGATCGCCTCGGTGCATCCGTATTTCTTCAGCACCTTGATCCACTGGCCCAGCCGCAAAAGCCCGACGTTTTGGTAAACATCGCACTCCCCTGCCAACTCTGGCAGCGCACTTCCGCGCAGCCCGGCACAAATCACCTTTCTTCCATTTCGCTTCGCCCCGCGCGCCACCAAAAGAGGAAATACGCCTTCTCCGGCAATCAATCCCAGCGGTGACATATCCTGTCCCGGCATCATCGCGATTAACCTAGAGGATAAGCGCACATCGGGCAATATGGACCCCAAGTATAGTGGGCTTATTTCGAACTCATCCGGTGGGCCGACCAACTTGCTTGCCGCTTATTTCGCGCCTGCATAGAGCGACCGCACATAATCAGCGAGCTCATGTCGCTGCTGCTCACTCAGCTTTGTCTTCCACTGTGGCATCGAAGTCCCGCTGATCCCATCACTGATCGCTCGATATGCAAATTCAGCGTTAGGCTGTTCCGCGGTGAAATCCGCCGCCGGCCGCGCCAATGCCGCAGCAGCGAATCCATCCCCCCTGCCATCGGCACCATGACAGGAGAGGCAATCCGTCATATACAGCTGCCGAGCATCTTCCGTCCCACTCACTTTTTGCGGCATCGGTGATAGCGATTGCACGTACACCATCAACGCCTGCAAATCATGATTATTCAAATAAGCAAACGCCGGCATGGCCGTTCCCGGCACGCCATTATGAATTGCCGACGCCAACCGCGCGCTCGAAAATGCATCGCATGACAAATCCGTCGGCAACGGCAATGCCAATTTCGATTGCGACGACGAATGCAGCGCCGCCACATGGCACACCATGCAATCCTTGGCAAACAGTGCCTGGCCGGCTTCTTTCATCTCGTCGCTCGCCACTGCCTGCACATCCGGCCCGGGTTCCTGCGGCGGCACCGGCACGATCATCTTTCCCTCCGGGGATTTCTGCAAAAAAATCGCGTACTGTGCAATCTGAGGCACCTGCTCATCCGTCACGTAGCACCCATACGTCTTAACCATCTTCTTCACTTCCGCTTCCCACTTGGCCTCGGGAAACGGCGGCTGTGTCGAAATATATCGATCCGTATGGCACCCCAAACACGCCGTCGCAAATGCCTCCCTCCCCGGCCCGGGCGGTAAATCCGGCTGATAGCGCGGCAGCGTAATTTCATGCACGCCATTGGCCGCCCCTGGATTCTCCGCCGTTTGCCCCCACAGCGCTAAACCTCCGCAAGCCACCAGTGCCAGCATCGGAATGATTCGAGAAACTCTCATCAATATTCTCTTCTACTCTTCAAACTCTTCAAACTCTTCAAACTCTTCAAACTCTTCTTACCTTCTTACCCATCACACTTCTCAAGCCACCGTCACATTTACCTGTTGAATCACATTGCGCAAATATCCGCTGCGATTCCACTGCTCGGTCACTTGCGTCTTCCCATCGCGATTGGTCGCTTTGCACTGCACTGCGTATTGGCCCGCCTTGGCTGGCTTCCACTCATAGCGCCAGCGCCGAAACGAATATTTCCCGATCTCATTTTCCAACTTCGCATCCGCCCAGGTTTTCCCCCCATCGGTACTAATCTCCACGCGCGCGATCCCCGCTCCATAATCAAACGCCACGCCTTGTATCGCCAGCGTATCGCCCAGCGAGACATCCTGATCTTTCTCCGGCACCACAAATAGTGCCCGCACCGTCATGCGATTGATCGGCACAGTCTTGGTCGCCAATTTATCCGGCGCTTCATTCCCGCTCGCATCGGCGGGTATCCGATACGCCTTGGCCATCCAGAACCCATCGAATGGCTTATCCCACACCTGAATGTGCGCCAGCGATTTCACCCAGTACGTCGCATACCACCCCGGCACGATCAAACGCAGCGGAAATCCGTTGACCATCGGCAAATCCGCATCATTCATCGCATAGGCCACGATCACATCCGGATCATTTGCGTGCTCCGCTGTAATCGATTTTGCAAACACCGGCGTGTCCGGCATCGGCGGACGATCCAACCCCTGCAAACTCACATCAATCGCCCCCGCTTTGATCCCCGCTGCCTTGAGCAAATCGCGTAAACGCACACCGGTCCATTTTGCATTTCCCATCGCTCCATTGGCCCACTGTCCCCCCGGCACGCGCGGCTGAAAATAGGATCGAGAATTCCCCGAGCACTGCGCCACCGCCACCACGGACACTGGCTCAAAATTCTTTTTCAGATCCTCGAGCGAAAGCGAGAGCGGCTTATCGACATGCCCGCCCACTTCCAGCCGAAATGCATTCGTATCCACGCGCGTCGGTATCCCCGCCTCATGCCAGCGCACAAAAAACGCCTCGTTCGGCGTCAGATCTTTTTGAAAATATTTCAGCGGCGTCTCTAATTGCGGCGGACGATCGGTGAGCAGAATCAAATCCGTCTTCTCCGGAAACTGCGCCATCTGCCGCCGCCAGCGATCGCTCGTGATCATCGGCGAATCGATTTCTCCCCAGCCCCAGCGCGGCCAAAGCATCGCTGCGGATAGCCCCACCCCTATCTTCAAAAACCCCCGCCTCGGCAATGTTCGATCCGTCTCAAACACGTGTACGTAGCTCCGTTACTTGGGACTGCATATATCTCATCACACTTAAAGCGTCAACGCAATTCCACATCCTGGTATCTTGCGGGCTAGCCGCTTCAGCGGCTAGCTGCTCTGTTTCCTAAATATCTTTCATAAGGCACATTCTCTAAAAACGCATTCAATTCCTTCGCTCTGGCAATCGCTCGCTCCAATTCCACACCAATTCTCGTGTGCGGATAATCGTGCCAATCCATTACTATTCCCGCCCTCACCGCTTGTCTCAGTATATATCGATACGCCCTATGCCCCTGCTTTTCATCCCGAATACACCCATCAAAATACCCCTGCTCCCCAGAATCATACCAAAATGGTTTCGCCCGCACTGGCAACAGATCATTTACTAACTTCGCAACTGACCCGTGAATCTTCCGCATCATTGGGCCCAAATCTTCTCCAAACTTTAAAATACCCGATGGTGTGATAGTGGTTATCCATCAACGTCGTTGCCCAAGGCACAAAATGGTGCAACTGCGCATACAGCTCAAAACGATCCCAGAAAACCTTTTTCGCTTCTTCAGTAGCAAAACATCGCTTCTTATCACGACATCGTGCCGTAACAAAATAAACACAATTATCCAAATACCAGTGCTCGAAGCGGTGTCGCCCTTGATAAAACTCCCCGCGCGAAACCGAAGATTTGCGCAATCGGCGCATAATAGGTTCAAGCTAGCCACTAAAGTGGCTAGCCCGCAAGTAAATTTCTACGGGCCAACCACTTCAGTGGTTAGGTTTTTGCTGCCGCTTCCACTGCCAGACGTTTCACCTTCGTCGCTTTCAACCCCTTGGGCGAGCTCTCCGCCTCATACTCCACCGTCTCGCCATCCTGCAGCGTGCGGAATCCTTCGCCTTGAATCACGGTATGATGTACAAATACATCACGCTGTTGCTCATCAAGAATAAAGCCGAACCCCTTTTGGTCGTTGAACCACTTCACTTTTCCCGTAGCCATCTAAAACTCCTTCACGAATTGCAGGGAGAGAAGATAATGGAGCGGCCTCATCCATACAAGTGTGTCTTGTTGTCTCCCTTTAACCCGCCTAACATCTTGCACCCCAATGCCTTCGCTCGCCATCATAGATTACGGTATGGCCAACCTTCGCTCGGTGCAAAAGGCATTTGAGCATGTGGATTATGATGCGAACATTATCAGCGAGCCGGACCAGATCAAAAATTATGACCGCATCGTCCTCCCCGGCGTGGGAGCATTCAAAGACGCAATTGCCACGCTGCGAAACAAGCATTTTGATGAACCCATCAGGCAGCACATCCAGGCAGATAAGCCTTTTTTAGGGATTTGCCTGGGGTTGCAGATGCTCTTCGATATTGGCTATGAAGATGGCGAGCACGCTGGCCTCGGAATCATCAAAGGCCGATGCATTCGCTTCGATGTCGACGAAAAACTCGGCCTGAAAGTCCCCCACATGGGCTGGAACCAACTGGAAATTCGCAAAAGCGCCCCAGCCCTGTCCAGCCTGTCCCCCGGCGACTCCGTCTATTTCGTGCACTCCTATCACGTCGAGCCGACGGATAGCGATGTGATTGCTACCACCACCGACTACGGCCGCCCGTTCATCTCCTCCATCTCGCGCGGCAATCTATTCGCCACGCAGTTCCACCCCGAAAAAAGCCAGAAGGTGGGCCTGCAAATCCTGAAAAATTTCGCCGCAGCGTAATCCTTCAAAACAGCAGCGCCCAATCTCTCGCGCCACGCCGCAGCAAAACTGCGGGATAAAAAAATGCGCTTACTTCGGCCCTATCCGCTCGATCATCGGCCAACTCGCAAATTCTTTCAGAAACGCCACCACATCCCCCGCCACCGCCTCGATCATCGCATCGCCCTTTTCCTTTGTGGCGGCTTTGGCTGATCCCATTGATCCTGCAGCCGTCAATCGTGCAAATCGCCGGAAGACTTTCACTCGGCCGCCATATTCACTTTGCCACCATTGATTATCCATCACCGGCTTAGCGTCGATAATTTCCTGCACTTTCACCAGGTCCGGCCGAATCGCCAGCATCATGCTGGTTTCGTATTCACAGGCATGGCTGATGAAACGCGTAGTCAGGCCATGCTTTTCCGGCGCGATGGCCTTTTGGCCCACCTGCCACCAGGAGGCGAAAACTAAAAAGGCGTCATCTGCTTCGTCCGATTCGCCAACATATTCCGTCAGCGCCTGCGCCCCCGGCACTTCGTTGCCGCCATGTCCGTTCAAAAAGAAAATCCGCCTGAATCCAGCCCGCAGCACGCACCGCGCCATGCTCTTGATCATCTGCGAATAGAGCGATGCAGGCACACTGACCGTCCCCGGAAAATCCAAATGATGCTCGCTGCATCCCAGCCACTCTGTAGGCAGCAGCAGCACTCGATCTCCCAGCTGCTTCTCCACACGCTCAGCAATCCGCGTAACCTGCATTGTATCGACGAACAACGGCAGATGATGCCCATGCTGTTCAACTGATCCCAATGGCAAGACCACTGGAATCTGCTTATCCAATTTCTGAATCGTCGGCCAATTTTGTTCGTGCCAGAGCATTTGCTTCCCATGCTATTCATCCAAGCCTCGCATGTACATGCGGAGCTACACGGACATTTAAGCAATATCCGCACAGCAATGCGCACAGCGACTTGCGTTAATCGGAATTGTTGAAAGGCACTTCGGGCAATCCTTGGTCGCCGGCGCGGCTGAAGGTTTGTGCTTGGCCATGCTGATCAACTTGATCACAAGGAAGATCGAAAAAGCGACGATGAGAAAATCAATGATATTGTTGATAAACGTGCCATATTTCAGCATCGCTGCGGGATGAACTTCCTTGCCATGGGCATCCAGCACGGCCGTTTTGAGGGTGATTACTTTGTCCGAAAAATCGACGCCGCCCATCAAGACACCGAGCGGCGGCATGATGATGTCGTTCACGAGCGAGCTGACTACTTTCCCGAAAGCGGCTCCGATCACCACGCCGATAGCCAGGTCGACCATGTTTCCCTGCAGCGCAAACTTCTTAAATTCAGACCACCATGTAGCCATATGAAATCTCCTTTTTTAGCCCTGTGGCTCTAATCTCCGTTTAATCAGCACGAAAATCAATTCATTATTGGAGGTTATTTACTTCTTGAGTGGTGCATGGGTGGGACCGATACATCAACAGGTCGAAATATTGTTGTAAGAGGGATTGTGATGAGCACCTCAGCTGAGCAGGAATATCCGGAAAATCAACGTCAATCTGATCGCCGCGCTGCAGATGAGCGACGCCAGCAGACCAAGGCGGAAGCAGGCTATGACGGCGACGAGCGCCGGCAAAGCGTATTGGATCGGCGCACCGGATTGGAGCGACGCCGCGGCGCCGGCATTCGCAGGGAAGAAGCGCGAAAGGCTGCTGAGGAAGGCGAAATGACCACCGAGCAGTTCGAATTCATCATGGCCATCGAAACCTACAAAAAGGTTAATAAGAAGATGTACCCGACCTGGACCGAAGTGCTCGAAGTGGTTCGGCAATTGGGATATCGCAAAGTCACGAACCGCGAGGTCGATCTTGGTGACGTGCCCGAGCCCAGCGTGAATAGCCAGGCCGCGTGAGCGAGGCGAAGGATTTGGAAATATACGAAAGCCCCCGGATGGCCATCCGTGGGCTTTTTTTTGGCGCTCCAGAATGGGCTAAGGACAGCCCCACTCTTCCCGCAAACACATGCTCATTTCCAAGGACTTGCTCGGATTGGCATGAGGGGGTATCTTCCCCCCTTTTTGCACGCTTGTGAGCTCTAGCGCAACCGCCAGCCCAAATGAGCAGCCCCGATCCGCCCAAGCGGCGGCGGTGTTGCCGCCCCTGGAGGGGGTTACTAACCGCCATCTACTGAAATGGATGTTCGGCTTCCTCACGCCCGTGCGGATCATGGTGGTCATTGCCCTGGTCTGGCTGAGTTTATCCGTCGGGGCGGAAATTCTTTCGGTAAACCAGGCAGCGCAGGTCGTCGATCAAATCCAGAATCTACATGGAGGCCACGTGGCGGCCGTGGGAATGTGGCGGTGGGTTGTCAGTGATGATGCCGACGCTCAAGCGCTGCTGCATCAAATCAAGCTGCTCACCTGGCTGATCGTCGCGTTCTGCATTTTGCGCTACCTGCGCGAGACAGCGAACACCAAGCTCTCAATGACGCTCGTGTATTACCTGCGCGAAGCAGTTTATGACAAATTGCAGCGCGTGGGATTTGCATTTCACGATGTGCTCTCGACCGGGCAATTGATTAACCGCGCGCTAACCGATTTGCAGAACGTGCGGCAATTCGTGCAGACCGCCGTGCTGACCACCGTGGAAATCGTCCTAGTCGTCGGTGGCTATATCATTCTGCTCTACACCAAGAGTAAATGGATCGCATTGCTCTCGCTAGCCCCCCTGCCGATCTGGATCTGGTACATCATGCGCTTCAGCAAAGCGATTCAGCCGGTAACCAAAGCGAACATGGAAGCGGGCGATGCGAATGTTTCCATCCTGGCGGAGAACATCGCCGGCGTGCACGTGATCAAAGCATTTGCAACCGAGCGATATGAAATCAATAAGTACAATCGCAATTGCGACACGTTTTTCGAGCGCACTAGGCAGCGCATTGCGATGTTTGCAACATTTCAGCCGCTGATTCGCGGGATTGCTAACGGATCAAACCTTTCGCTTTTTCTCTTGTGCGGAATTTTCATCCTCAAAGGCCGCATGCACATCGGCGATTTTCTGATCCTCGGAACCGCCATGGGCAGCATTCTCAATCGCCTCCAGCAGATTTCGACGATCAGCGACCAATATCAAAATGCCATCGTGTCAGCGCGCCGGCTCTACGAAGTCTTGATGGCGCCGTCGACAATCAAGATCAAGCCGAACTGCCCAGCATTGCCTCCCGGGCCAGGTGGAGTGGAGTTTGACGGAGTTAGTTTTGGCTATGAGCCAAGCAAGCGAGTACTGCGGGATGTGAGCTTCCAGGTAAAAGGTGGCTCGATGGTCGCGATCGTCGGCCCCACCGGAGCCGGCAAGACCACGCTGGTAAATCTGCTGGCCAGATTCTACGACCCTCATCAGGGCAGGATCATGATCGACGGCGTGAACATCGTGGATGTTTCGCTCGATTCACTACGCACGCAGGTGGCGTTTGTGTTTCAGGAAACTTATCTGTTTTCGGACACGGTAGCGGCGAATATCGCGTATGGCCGGCCCGGAATCACCATGGGGAATATCGAGGCCGCGGCGCGATTGGCGCAGGCACATGATTTCATCATGGAACTGCCCCGCGGTTACGAAGCCATGCTTGGTGAGCGCGGCGCCTCACTATCGGGCGGCCAACGGCAACGCCTGGCAATTGCGCGAGCGATCCTGACCAATCCGCGCATTCTAGTGCTGGATGATGCGACGGCAGCGGTGGATCCGGAAACGGAAGATCTGATTCGCAAGGCAATGCGATTTGTAATGCATGAACGGACGACCTTCGTCATCGCACATCGTGTTTCCACGGTAAAGCGGGCGGATGTCGTGATCGTGCTCGAAAATGGCGCAGTCACCGAGATCGGCACGCATAACGAACTGATGGCGCGCGATGGGCACTACCGTCACATCGCAGCGGTGCAGCTGCATGGGGATGAAACGGTCGACAAAGAAGCGTCGCACATGGATCGCATGCTCGATATCAAGCGCGTGGCAGTGGATTCATCGCGCGACAATCCGCAGCCAGCAGGTGGGGAGATGGAATGAATAAGTTTGGGAAAAACAATCAACACGAGGAGACAGCGCAGCGACAACGCCCAGCGTGGTGGGAGAAGGTTCGCACCAATTTTCGCGGTGTGTTTAAACCCAAGCAGTCCGAGTTAGAGGATGATTTTGAGCCGGACTATAAGCCACTGGATTGGAAGCTGGTGCGCCGGCAGTTCAAATGGCTATTGCCATACAAAAAGCAATATATTCTCGGATGTTCTATTGGGTTGATTCATGTGCTTCTGGAGATGGTCGGGCCAAAGTTTACGCAATACCTGATTGATTTTGTGATAGGCGTGCTCAAGGGATCAGCGGTACCGCAGCCATGGTTTATCGCTTATCCAACGCGAATTCTGCCAGCGAGTGTCCGCAAAGCGCAAGAGACACCGACGCTGCATCTGGTCACAGTGATTCTGATCTGGGGCGTGATCTCGGTCATATCGATGATCCTGCTGAGGCAGCTCATCCTGCTCATGACTTGGGCGGGCGAGAGCGTGCAATTTGATGTGCGGCGAAAATTATTTTCGCATTTGCAGACGCTCTCCATGAGTTATTACGACCGCACAAAGCTGGGAAGAATTATTTCGCGCTGCACCTCCGACGTAGCAGCGATGCGCGAAGTGAACGTGTGGGGAATCTGGCAGGTGATCGCCAATTTGATGATCGTGGTCGTCGCGGCCATTTTTCTGGTGCAAACCGATTGGCGGTTATTCCTCGCCGTATGCTGGCTCGGGCCGGTGATTTATCTGCTGAATCTATTTTACAAGACCCGCGCGATGGTGCTGCAGCAGATTTCGCGCGAAGGATATACGCGCATCAGCACCAATCTGGCAGAAAATATCACGGGAATGCGTGTCGTGATGGCATTCAACCGGCAAGTACCAAACCTGCGTGCGTTTAATGTCTTGCAGGAAAAAAATACCTTCAATAACGTCACCGTGGCGCGGGTAAACGGCATCTATCAGCCATTGTTGCAGATCGTGGGTTTTCTGGGTCGAGTGATTATTTTGACCTATGGCGGATATCTCGTGGTGGTCGGCGGTAGCGGCGGTCGCCCCATCACTGTGGGCGCGGTCGTGGCCTGCTATATGTATTGGGATTGGTTCATGAACCCAATCATCAACTTCGGAAACTTCTACACCGGCAATATCATGCCCGGCATGGTAGGGACAGAGCGCATATTAAACCTGCTGGACACCAAGCCAGACGTCATTGATGTCCCCGAAGCTAAGCCGCTGCCGCATATCGGCGGATATGTGAAATTTGATAATGTCACCTTCGGCTATAACCCCGAACGCCCCGTGCTGCACGAGGTGGATTTTGAAGCCATGCCTGGCACCACAACAGCCCTGGTGGGTGCAACCGGTAGCGGAAAATCATCCATCATTTCCCTGATCGCACGTTTCTATCAGCCGCAGCAAGGGCGCGTGCTCGTCGATGGCCACGACATCCGCTACGCCACCGGCGATTCGCTGCATCAGCAAATGGGACTCGTGCTGCAGGTGAATTATCTATTCACGGGAACAGTGCTGGACAACATCCGCTACGCCAAACCAGACGCGACGCGCGAAGAAATTGTCGAGGCGGCCAAGGCGCTGGGCACCTATGAAATTATTTCATCGCTGACCAGCGGATTCGACACCGAAGTCGGCGAGCGCGGCGCGAATATGTCGCTGGGCCAACGGCAATTGATCTGCTTCACACGCGCTTACCTTTCCGATCCGCGCATCTTCATGCTCGATGAAGCGACCAGCAGCGTGGATACGGCTACCGAACAAATCGTGCAGCGATCATTGGAACAGCTGCTCAAAGGCCGCACGACATTTATCGTGGCGCATCGCCTTTCAACCATTAAGAAAGCAGACCAGATCCTGGTCATTGATGCCGGCCGAATCATCGAGCGCGGCTCGCATCGGCAGCTCCTGCGCCTGCACGGAAAATACGCCCAGCTCTACCACGAATTCGCCAAGCACACCGAATAATTTCGCGACTGCGAATCTTGCGGGCTAGCCGCTTCAGCGGCTAGCAAACCACGCGAAACTCCGGCACGATTCCCCTCACACATCCGCTTTCATCTTTTCTTTCTCCGCCCCGGGCCGATGCTGCCGGCGATAAACACTGGGAGCCACCCCGCGAAACTCTTTAAACACGGTAGAAAACCGAATCGGACTGGAAAAACCACACTGCTCGGCGATGCTCGGCATATCAATATCCGTTTCGCGCAATAGCTCGGCGGCGCGCTCGACATGTACCCTGCGTATCTCATCCAGCAAGCTACGATTCAGCACACGCCGAAACCTTCGCTCCAGATTTCGGCGACTAATCAAGGTGTGATTCAACACATCCTGCACGCTAACACTCTGGGCGGCTCGTTCGCGGATAAATCGCACCGCATCAGCTACCACTTCATCCTCAATATTCAGCACATCGGTGGAGTTGCGCGTCTCCACGCCTTCGGGCGGAAAGAAAACTGGCCCCGGATCAACGCTCTTGCCCGCCATGAGTTGATCGAGCAGTTTGCCAGCTTCGTACCCAATCTTCACCGCCGGCAACACAATGCTCGAAAGCGTGGGCCGCACCATCTCAGCTAACAGCTCGTCATTATCCACGCCGAGCACAGCGATCTGCTCCGGCACGGCGATCTTGAGCTCGCGGCACATATCAATCGCATGCCAGGCATATCGGTCATTCGCCGCCAGGATCGCCGCCGGCCTCGGCAGTTTCGCCACCCAGTCACGCGGCACTTCGTCCGCTTCGGCTACGCAATCGCAGACACAATTTTTTTCCTTGCACGCAGCAACAAACGCATCACGCCGCCGCAATGACCAAGCCGCGCGTGGATGCCCGCAAAATCCAAAATGACGAAACCCACGATTCCACAAATAATCGCACGCCAATTTTCCCACTGCCGAATCATCCGGCAGCACGGTCGGCAGCGTCAGCCGCCGAAGTTCCTCCTCGGGCAACGTGAGCGCCGTATTCACGATGGGAATTTTTTTCTGCTGAAACGCCGTTACTGATTTAGCACTATGCACCATCGCCACGATGCCATGAGCATTCAAATCCATGGTCTGCTTGGCCCCCAGCCGATACATGGGGGGCATTAGAAACTCCCAATCCCCCTTCAAATTCGCATACTGCATCACCCCGCGCAAAACCCCGCGACCATACTCTCCAGCAAAATCCAGTTGAATCCCGATTTTCTGCATATTATCGGCGATATTGTACTATCCATTGCCGCAAAATGTTAAATCATTTACGCAAAATTATATTTTTCTTTTGGGGTTTGTGGGGTAAGTTTTGACCATCAAAGTCCGAGACTTGGCGGCTCGGACAAACTAACCACTTCGGGTCTTTTGGAGGATGGATATGCTCAGTAATATGCGTTCTTTCGCGCGGGTTTCATTGGCCGGGGTGCTGGCAGCATCAGCGATGACGTTGTTAAGCAGCGCACAAGCGTCCAAGGCCGATGCCACCTTTACCGTTGATCCGGCCACAATCACAGATGCTTATATGAATGTTTCTGACCTCCCTTCTGCCGGAGGAGCTTATGAATTCGGCCAAGGTTGGGGATTCAGTGACCTCGCAGCGAGTTTCTCGGGAAACGTTCTCACACTTTCCCCAAACACGAGTATTGACCGCGACGTACCCACTAGCACGTACTGGTGGCAGGACGCCTCGGGTACGAGCGCCGGCAATAAGATAATGGCAGCCAGCGCTTATGCCGAAGACGATAATTACGCCGGTGGTACCGTTACTTTTACGGGCGATGTGCTCTCCAATACGCTGGTCAGCCCCTATACATCCGTCGCATTCATCGACGATTTTTCTCCCTCTTACAGCTTATTGAACTCGATAACTTTGCCATTGACTCCCGGCGTTTTTAGCATCAACCTGCCGATTGGCGCTGGCGATAATCTTCAGTACGGCTTCGTTACGACCGGTCCCGATGCCCGTCTTGCAGATGTTTCTGGATTGGGCAATGCTCAAATAACTGCTGTTCCCGAACCCGCTTCGTTTGGCCTGTTGGCTCTCGGCGGTTTGGCGGCTCTGCGTCGCAAGCGCTAATTGATTTGAGTGAATGCTCTGCCGCTTGTCCGGGGCAGATTATGAATCTGAAGTTTTTAATTTAACCTCCGTTGCGATGGGCCCTTCGATGAATAAACAATTCATCGAAGGGCCGTTTTTATAGAAATCCGAAATGCTAAATCCGAAATACGAAACAACTCCTGAGCAAGGGACAAGGGACAAGGCGGCAAGGGGCAAGGGCGAGAAAAACGCTCGCGCGCAGTATTTAGCGGCGGTGCGAAGCTCCGCGTTGGGTAAGATATCCAACGCGGTCCTTCGCACCGCCGCTAAATATCGGGAGGTTGGAATTTCTTGTTTTCCCTTGTCCCTTACCGCCTTGTCCCTTGTCCCTAACTTCTTTCTGTTCGCTCTTTGCCCGACATTCGCCCGCGCGGTTTCCACGCCGCAGCCTGATATTGCCGGCGACTGGCAGCTTTCCTGGGATGATGAGTTCAACACCGGCACTTCCACCGATCTGGCTGGTTGGAGTTACGATCTGGGCAACGGTTCATCCCAGGGAATCACCGGCTGGGGAAATAACGAAGACGAGTATTACACCAACAGCAGCACCAATGTGAATGTCGCCAATGGCGACCTGAACATCGTCGCGACTCCGCAAACAATTACGTCATCCGGCTATACCACGCATTACACTTCGGCGCGTATCAAAACGCCCAGTCTTTTTGATCAAACCTATGGCGTGATCGAATTCCGCGCTGAGCTCCCGGCTGGCAAGGGGCTTTGGCCCGCGGTCTGGATGATGCCCGAAAACTCCAGCTACGGTGGCTGGCCCACCAGCGGCGAAATTGACATGACCGAAGCCCAGGGCTCTTCGCCCAGTTTTGTCCAGGGAAGCCTTCATTCAGGCACCAGTTCCAACACCGAGGACAATCAAACCGGCTATTACGAACCTTCCGGTTTCAACCCCACCACCGGCTTTCATACCTACGACCTGGTATGGACCAACGGCTCGCCCGGCTCCTTCAAATGGTATGTCGACGGGCATCTCTATGAAACCCAGACCGGCGGGTGGGTCGTGCCATCGGGCCAGGCGAGCGAAGCCCCATTCAATCAACCCTTTTATCTCCTCATCAACCTCGCCATGGGCGGTAATTATGGCGGTTCAGATTCAGGCTCGACCGGCGGCACCCTGGCCATCGACTATGTCCGCACTTATTCCAACATGCTCGGCGACACCAATAGCGATGGCGTCGTCAACACCACCGACCTGGCCACCATCACCAAAAACCTCGGCAAAAAAATCTCCGGCGGCTACACCGTCGGCGATTTTAATGACGACGGATACGTCAATCAGGATGACCTGGCGCTTTACCAACTGGGATTGAGCGAACAAAGCAAATTGCTGTATACCGCGCCGGAACCGGGCATGTTGGCGATCGGGCTTGCACCGCTGATTTTGTGGCGGCGAAAGCGCTCATAAATCAAACGCGAAACCTATAACTCGAACTCCGAAACAAATCCAAAGCACAAAAAGAAGAAATCCAAAATGGCTACCTCCGCCATTTTGGATTTTTTCTTTTTCGAATTTCGAATTTGTTTCGAGTTTCGAGTTTCGGATTTCGTGCTTAAGCAATCATCCCGGCGAAGGCATCGGCCCACCAAATCCCGGCAGGATTCCACCCGCATTGCCCGGCTCGGGAGGCTGGATAATTGGGCCACGGCGTTGCTCCTTGTCGAGCAGATCAGGGATGGTCGGCTTGGTAAGGGTATCGCCGCGCATGATGCGGTCGACATCGTTGCCATCAATGGTTTCGTATTTAAGCAATGCCTGCGTAACCGCTTCAATCTGAGTGCGATTGGCTTCGAGCATCTTGCGGGTTTCATCCTGCATGGCGTCGATCAGCTTTTTCACTTCCTCATCAATAATTTTGGCAGTTTCTTCAGAATATTCGCGCGATTCGCCGAATCCGCCGAAAGCGTTGGGCTTGGAATCGTCATCACCATAGAAGACGAATCCAACACGGTCGTTCATACCCCAGTCACGGATCATCTGGCGAGCCAGCCCGGTGACCTGGCGAATATCCCCAAAAGCGCCGGTATTGATATCGCCGGTGAACATTTCCTCAGCAATACGACCAGCCAATCCCATCTTGATAAATGACCAGCACCAGCGCCGCGAATGATTCACGCGGTCTTTTTCCGGCAGAGTCATAGTCGCACCCAGAGCCCGACCGCGCGGGATAATCGTCACCTTGTGAATCGGATCGGAGACTGGCCGCTCGAGATATTGAATCACCGCGTGACCGGCTTCGTGATAAGCGGTGGCTATTTTGTCTTTTTCATCAAACACGCGAGATTTCTTGGCCCGGCCGAAGCGAACTTTATCGCGCGCTTCTTCCAGATCGTCTTGCTCGATAAATTCCTTACCGGCCAGGGTTGCACCGAGCGCGGATTCATTAATAAGAGCAGCCAGATCAGCACCCGAGAATCCCGGTGTAGCCTTAGCCATCCGGCTCAGGTCAACATTCGGCCCGAGCTTTACCTTGCGAGCATGCACTTTGAGAATCTCAAGACGCCCCTTCACATCTGGCAGCGGCACATAAATCTGCCGATCAAAACGCCCCGGGCGAGTTAATGCCGGATCAAGCACATCCACACGATTCGTGGCAGCGCAGACAATCACCTGATCATTGGTTTCAAAACCGTCCATCTCGACCAGAATGGCATTAAGGGTTTGCTCGCGTTCATCGTGACCGCCACTGGAGAAACCGGAACCACGGCGACGCCCGACGGCGTCGATTTCATCCAAAAAGATAATGCAAGGCGAATTATCCTTGGCCTGCTTGAACAGGTCGCGCACACGGCTCGCACCAACGCCCACGAACATCTCAACAAAATCAGATCCACTGATCGAAAAGAACGGCACATCGGCTTCACCCGCAATGGCCTTGGCCAATAGGGTTTTACCAGTGCCAGGTTCGCCAACCAGCAGCACGCCGCGCGGAATGCGGCCACCCAACCGTTGGAATTTCTTCGGATTCTTCAGGAATTCAACTATCTCCTGCACTTCTTCCTTAGCCTCTTCCACACCCGCCACATCATCAAATGTTATATTGGTATGTTCCTTAGAAGTAATGCGATGCCGACTACGGCCGAAGTTGCCTAGCATCCCTCCCGCTCCGGCAGAGTTGCGTAGCTGACGGAACACGAGGAACCAGATAATCACAAACAGGACCACCCACGGCAGCACCGGCAGTATTAAGTTGACGATCTGATTCTGCGAATCTTCTACCTTCAGGACCACACTGGAGTGTGACCGTTCAGCAACGCTCAGCAGATACTGCTCCATTTCCGGGCTGACCGTTGCATCACTTTCCAGCTTCACATGGAAATTCTTGAACTCGCTGGTCTGCCCCGGCATGGCTTGCTTGAGCTCGCCGGTCGCTTCGCTGCCTTCGATAGTCGCGGTCGCGACTTTGTCCTGCTGGATATCGTGGACAAATTCACTGAGCGAGATCTCATTGCTCTGCTTGCTGTTATAGCTCTTGAGGAGCATGACCAGCATGACCACCACGACGATAAAGAGAAACCAACCGAAGAGTCCGCGGCCGAAACGCATGCCCCCGCCGGAAGCACCCGGGCGGGCAGGCTTTTTATCGGGCCGGTCAGGACGTTGTTCTGCCATGACTTCAATCCTTGGGAATGCGTATTTATCTGCCATCGGAATTCACCGACGGATTCATTAACAACAAAACTGCTAACCGCAAATTATACGCCGGAGCTTTCAGGAAATCATCGAATAAAAGTACGAGGGCAATAAGATTCATTCAATTTGATTTGATGATTCCGACTTCATCACGCCTTACTGTGGGCTAGCCGCTTCAGCGGCTAGCTCCTGGAGCAAACGCTGATGATTTACCAGTCCGCTTCCAGTTCCCGAACAATGCCCAGGGCAAGCCGTTCGGTAGCATCGTTTGCGCCGACTTCGTTATCTTCAGCCAGAAGCGGATAATACGCTGCTACCTGGTTAAAGGCTTTACGTTGACAAAGCACCTTGCCGGTGCGGATTTCTTTCCACGTAAAATTGACCGTAATGGTCAGCAATTGCTCCTGCGGCGTCACTGTATTGGGAGAATACGTCGTGGGATTGGTCCGCACATCGGTGATCTCTCCTTCCAGAACCGTATCCGCGACGCTGCGATCCACCACTTTATAGGGCGTTCGCATCTCAATCTGCTGATCGACAGCCGTGGTCAATTGAAATTCCAGGCCACGGAAAAAAGTCTTATTCTGGAAGATAGGGACGGCAACAGTGGAAACATCCTGCCGGTAAAGCGACTGCCATTTGTACCCATTGTTGGGGGAATCGGAATATTTTCCTTCCTGCTGATACCCGCAGCCGCTGAGTAGGCAAGTCAACAATCCGCACAAAATGACAGTGGAGATTTGATACTGGTAGAGCCGGGGGGTCCTCGCCCCGGAATTCCGGGCCGGGGACGGCCCGACTCCCCTGGTAATCATCGATCTTTTGAAGCTTACATTCATTGCGCCCCCTGCTGTGTAGCCGGCTGCGTGGCGTATTCAGTCATGATCGCTGGTTGCGGCGTCGCCAGCGCCCATTGCGGAAGCCGGCGGAGCATTCGCTTGGCATCAACAGCTTCAGGAGAATCAGGATACTCCGCAATTAAATAGCGGTAATTATAAACTGCCCCGCGCGGGTCGTGCACGCGCTCATAATAATGAGCGGTCAGCAAAATTTTCCGGGCAAAACTGGTGTCGATGCGAGCAATGACTGTTGGCAAGTTTTCCGATTGAGCCAAGTCGGGATAATTGGTGATCACATCTTCGAGCTGGGCCCGGGCATCGACCAAGGGCGTAGCATCGTACGCCAAACCACGGAATCGGGCCAATGAGCAAAATGCTTCCTGCAATCGCACCTGCGGAATGACATTGGAACGCGGGTATTGCCGCACATAGGAGGCGTAAGCGTCGCCCGCGAAATCGTATTGACGGGTAGAGAAATAAAAATCTGCCGTGCGCAATAGCGCTTTTTCCGATATGGGCGAACCGGGAGCCCGCTGTTGAATTCGGAAGAGCATTTCGATTGCTTCGGTATCCGCTCCGATGATCGCCAGCCCGAGAAACTTACGCTTATATCCCCGCAAAAAAGCGTCCGCGATCACATATTGGCGTTCCAAAGAGCGATAGAAAAATGGGCTATCGGGATATTTGTCGAGAAGTTCGTCGTACTGATAAAACGATGTCAGCCGATCGCCACGCTGGTAATACGCATCAGCCAGCAGGAATAGCGCCCGATCCATCCGATAATCACCACGATGCGTGCGCACCCAGCGCACCAGAATCGCCCGGGCCGGGTCGGGTTGATGGCGGCTGAGCAAACCCTCCGCTGAATCCAGCGTCGGATCCGAAGTCGGCCGGGTGCTGGGAGCGTTGTTTACCTGCACCCAGCGACCATTTTGAAGTACCCACGCCTGCTCCGCTGCATCGATCGCCAGCGCCGAGGAAGCGCAGCCCAACATGACGCCAAAGAACAGGATCAATCGACCCTTAGCCATAAACGGCAATTGTAATCGTGAACGGTCGCCGGGCAAGCAACAGCCTATGTCTCGAACTCTGGGTTTAATGCGCGATTTTGGCAAAAACGGAAAACGCGATGGCGCGAAGAAAGCCACGAAAAATCTATTTTATCGCGTTTCCCATCACCCTTTCGCGTTTTCGCGTTCTCTTCCAGCGGTTTCAAAACTCCCAAGATCAGGAGTTACACCCTAAGTCGGAATGATGAAGTCCCAGCATGCATGCCAACTTTCTTGCAGTCTGTTATTATATAGGGATCATGAAAACGCTCCGATGCCTGGCGGTCCTCGGCTTGTTCTGTTTCACACCATCCCTCGCACCCGCAGCGCCTCCCGACTCCACGCCGATCCTTCGCGCTGGCCCCGATCGCATCACCGTCCTTCCAGCCAAAACTTTCCTGAATCCCACACTCCAAGGTCCTTGGAACCATGCCAATCTCCAAGCCACTTGGTCGCAATCCACTGGCCCGGGCCGGGCAAATTTCGACGACGCTCACGCGCTGAATACGGCCGCCAGTTTTTCAGTCCCCGGCGATTACACGCTGCTGCTCACGGTACATAGTGATCAAACCAGCCAATCCAATTCGCTGCGCGTGCACGTGCAACCTGATGAAGCAATGCACCCACTGGTTCCAGTTCAAATCACGACCTCATACCAGATCAATAGCCCATTCTGGAAAGACCGATACCGCGCCTTGTTAATCAATTGGATACCCCATTGCTACGAGATGATTTCCGATCCGCATTTGAAAGAAGGCGGGATCGAAAATTTTGTGCAGGCCGGAAATAAGCTCGCGGGCAAACCTCATCAGCCCCATGTCGGCGCGGTCTTTGCCAATGCCTGGGTTTACAACACGATCGAAACCATGTGCTGGGCGCAGATGTTCGACGCGCAGGGCGA
The DNA here is from genome assembly GCA_036490535.1 of Tepidisphaeraceae bacterium. Taxonomy (GTDB): domain Bacteria; phylum Planctomycetota; class Phycisphaerae; order Tepidisphaerales; family Tepidisphaeraceae; genus DASXDR01. The sequence goes on from DASXDR010000028.1 coordinate 20,361, forward strand.
TCAGCAGATCATGGATGCCCAGGCAGCCATGCGCATGAAACTCAATGAATGGATTCCGATCATTCTCTCGGCTCAGGAGCCAGACGGTTATATCGACACGAAATACACGCTCACCGGCTTGCCACGCTGGACCAACAAATGGGACCACGAAGGATATCAAGCTGGCTATTTCCTGGAAGCCGCGATCGCGCATTACCGCATGACGCACGGCCAGGATCGCCGCCTTTACGATGCCGCCAAACGATTGGCGGATTGCTGGTGCAATCACATTGGCCCCGCTCCCAAATTATCTTGGTACGAGGGGCACGAAGAACTCGAGCAGGCCCTCGTGCGCTTTGCACAGCTCGTCGACGAAGTGGATGGCGCGCACGCAGGGGACAGATACGTGGCCTTGTCAAAATTCCTGCTGGACAGCCGCGGCGATGGCGAGCCGTATGACCAGAGCCAATTGCCGATCATTCAGCAATACGAAGCCGTCGGCCACGCCGTGCGCGCTGCTTATCTCTACACCGGCATCGCCGCCATGACCGCCCAAACCGGCGATCCGTACTACCAGAGCGCGGTCCAATCGATCTGGTCCGATCTGGTCAACCGAAAATATTATCTCACCGGCGGCATCGGCAGCGGCGAAACACCCGAGGGATTCGGCGTGGATTATTCACTCCCCAATAAATCCTATTGCGAATCCTGCGCAAGCTGCGGCGAATTATTCTTCCAGCACAATATGAATCTCGCCTACCACAACGCCAAATACGCCGATCTTTATGAGCAAACTCTCTACAACGGCATTCTGAGCGACCTGGATTTGCAGGGAAATAATTTCACCTACACCAATGAATTGGATTCCGATCATCTGCGCTACCCGTGGCACGAATGCCCCTGCTGCGTGGGGAATTTCCCGCGCACACTGCTGCAAATGCCCACGTGGATGTACGCCAAGGATGCCAACACAGCTTACGTAAATCTCTTCATCGGCTCGCAGGCCGACATCGGCCCGGTCGCTGGCACCGATCTCCACATCACGCAGCAAACTGATTATCCACTGAGCGGCAAGGTGCGGATCATCGTGAATCCATCCGAAGCTCGCGATTTCACCCTGGCCATCCGCACGCCGAAGCGAGAAGTCAGCGAACTCTATCACGCGACTCCATCCGCTGATGGCATCGATTCAATCAGCGTGAACGGCCAGCCGATTACACCAACGATCCAAGACGGCTACGCAAAAATTACTCGCACCTGGCACGCCGGCGATCAAATTGATCTAACTCTGCCAATGAAAATTCAGCGCATGACCGCCAGCGAACAGGTCGCCGCCGACCACAACCGCGTCGCTCTGCAATACGGCCCGCTAATCTATAACATCGAAACCGTCGATCAGGACATTGATAAACCATTGGCTCCAAATTCAGAATTGACCACGCAATGGCGCAGCGACCTGCTCGATGGCGTGATCGTCATTCACGGCCAATTCACCGATGGCTCCCCCCTGCTGGCCATCCCCAACTACGCCCGCAACAACCGTGGCGGCCGATCAATCGTCTGGATGCGCGCCCAGAACTAATCCCAATTTTGCATCCACAAATTTTACCCATTCGATTTGTCGCGCCACACTGCAGCGCAGTTGCGGAATCATTCACCCCGCCACGTACTCCCCCATATACAACCGTCTTCCCAACGTATGCTGAACATATTGCAGCAGTAACCGATTGATCGGATCAGTTTGATGCCGCGTCAATCGTGGCAGTCTTCCCGGCTCGCGCAGGATATTCCGCATCAGCCTTATCAACCGTGAATCAATATTAATTCGATCCGGCGCCGAGCATGCCTGGCAAACCACACTCCCCTCCGCCGGCGAAAATGCAGAAGCCGAATCTAATTCTTCTCCGCATATCCCGCACGCATCCAGCCGCGGCGAATATCCAGTTAGGCGCAATAGATCGAGCTGAAAAACCAGAAACTTTTCCTCCAGTCGATCCGTCGCCAGTTGTTGAACAGTATTTTCCAGAAGATCAAACAACTCCGGATGCGCATCATGCTCTTCGATCAATAACGAAACCAATTCCGCTGCATAAAGCCCCAGATAAATCGCCCGCAGATTGCCGCGCAGTTCCAGATGCCCATCGACGAGATGCCATTCCGTCAGCGTTGCCAAATCGCGCGTGACATCCGCTGTAAACACCGCATCGCCGAGGTCCAGAAAATCAATCCCCCCGTCAAATCTGCTCGCCCCCACCTTGGTCCGCCGATGCGCCCCCTTGGCAATCACGCGCAGCATCCCATGCTGCCGCGACAGCAACGTAAGAATCTGCGATGTCTCACTGTACTCCGTCTTGCGAAGACAAATACAGCGGTCGTGGACAAGAGGCATTTGCGTGATTCCAAGTCTGCTGATTATAAGGGAGTAAAACGTGAAAACGTGAAACGTGACAAAGGCCGTGCTCTGTCACGTTTCACGTTTTCACGTTTCATAATTGGTTCATCGCCTGCTCCAGCCGCCGGACTTGCTGCACAGCCATCCCCCCACCCAGTTTCGGAATCTGATTTCCAATCGGCGGCACAATCGCCGACGAAAGCCCCAGCCGCGAAGCCTCCCGCAGCCGATTCTCCAATTGCGGCACCGACCTGATCTCCCCACCCAACCCCAGCTCCCCTATCGCGATCGTCCCCGCAGCCAACGGCGAATTGCGATGCGCCGACGCAATCGCCAGCGCAATCGGCAAATCAATCGCCGGTTCCGTCACTTTCACCCCTCCCGCGATATTCACAAACACATCATCCGCCGCCAATTTCAATCCCGCACGTTTTTCCAAAACCGCGATGATCATTCCCACCCGATCTGACGAAACCCCCGTCACCTTCCGCCGCGCCGCTCCGATTACTGACGAAGCAGTTAGCGCCTGAACTTCCAGCAAAAGCATGCGCGAGCCCTGCATCGCAGCCGTGATAATCGTCCCGGACGGCGGATTGCCCGGACCATATTGCTCCAGGAAAATCTTGCCGGGATCATCAACTTCTGTCAGCCCCTCTCCTGTCATCTCAAACAGTCCAACTTCGTGCGTCGAGCCAAAGCGGTTCTTCACACAACGCACGATCCGATGCGCGTGGAAGCGATCGCCCTCAAAGTAGACCACGGTGTCGACGATGTGCTCAATGATCTTGGGCCCGGCGAGTGTTCCAGCTTTGGTAACATGCCCAACAAAAATCACCGCGGTGCCACTCGATTTAGCCAGATAAACCAGATCCATGCAGCAATCGCGCAGCTGCGTGACCGATCCCGGGGCAGCAGGCAGATCGGGTTTATAAATCATCTGAATTGAATCGATGATCACGACAGTGGGCGAGAGCTTGGCAATCTGATGTGTGATGCGCTCAACATTCGTCTCGGCCAAAACGAGAAGATTCTCTGATTCAATCCCCAAACGATTGGCGCGCAAGCGCGTCTGCCGCGCGGATTCTTCGCTGGTCACATAGAGAATCGGATGCGCTTTGTTTGGCGGCGGCGCAGCGCGACGCGTGTCCGCACGTGTAGAAAGCCCGTCGCGTTGCGCCGCCGCCAAACGAGGATTGGCCAGAGCACCGGCGACCTGTAATAACAAAGTGGATTTACCGATGCCCGGCTCGCCGCCCACCAGTACCGCCGATCCCGCCACGATCCCCCCACCCAGAATGCGGTCAAATTCTCCAATGCCGGTTGCCGTGCGCGGCGTATCCGCCTCTTCGATTTTGTTGATCGGCGTGGGCTCCGCCGCGTGCATCGCATCGCCGCTTACACCCGCAGACCGCAAGGGCCGCCGTTCATCAACAGTGGGCGCTTTATATTCCTCCAGCGCATCCCACGCCCCGCAATCCGGACATTTGCCCATCCATTTGGGATGCACCGAGCCGCAGGTATTACAGAGAAATTGCGTACGCGCTTTAGCCACGGAAATATTTTAGGCGAGAAAGGAAACCCTAACCACAGATCGACACCAACAAACCCAGATAAATTGCTTTCTTATCTGCGTTAATCCGTGTTCATCTGTGGTTAGTCTTTCTTCTGAGCATCTAGTTCACGGAGATATTGAAATGAATAAATTCCCGAAGCATGTCCATCAGACCAGTCGATGCGGAGAGCATAATTGCCGACCAGCTCGGCATGAACCACCGAAAGCGGCTCAGAGAAATTACCTGGCAAAATGGTAAGCGACGATTTCTTAGGTTGCTGCGGAGCCAACGAATGCGGATCGGTCCCCGTACGTACCATTCGGCACTGCGCACACGGGCACATCGTGCGAAGCAGCGAAATCGAATAAACCGAGCGACGATCATCCGACCAGGTAATTTCCAGGGATTCGGTGCGTTTGAGGTTGAGCGATTTGGGAGTGGTGTTCATGTTTAGCCCCGGCCCTTGGGCCGGGAAGATTCCGCCCGGCCCAAGGGCCAAGGCTAAACAAATACTAGGAGAGTTTTTCCTTCAGCCGCTGCTGGACCAGTTTTGCATTCAATCCCTTCTGCGATTTCATCACGGCGCCAACGATCGCTCCCAGAGCCGCCTGCTTTCCCGCTTTGTAATCCGCGACGCTTTTAGCATTGGCGGCAACCGCGGCATCAATGGCTGCATCAATCGCTCCCGTGTCGCTCGACTGAATTAATCCCAATGCACTTGCCGAAGTCTCGGCTGCCTCGCCGGTCTCAAGCATGCGCGACAATATCGCCTTGGCGGTTTCCTTGCTGGCCGCGATTTTGTTTTCTCGCGCCAGCACCGCAACCGCCGCCACCTTCGCCGGTTCCAGTCCGATGGCTCCTTCAACTTCGCGGATCACTTCCACCAGGGTGCAGGCGCGCTTCGGCTCGATATCCGCAATGACTATCGCATCAAAAACATCGCCGCAGGCGCGCTCCGCCATCAGCAGCGTAATATCCTTCTCGCTCAATCCCACCAATGCCGCATAGCGTTTGCGCCGCTCTGCTGGCAGTTCCGGCATCTGGGCTTTGAGCTCCGTCAGCCAGATATCGTTCACCACCACCGGCATCAGATCGGGATCAGGAAAATAGCGATAATCGTGAGCTTCTTCTTTATCGCGCTGCAGGAATGTCGTTTCGGTGCGCTCATCCCACCCCATCGTGCTTTTTCTACCCAGGTCGCCGGTCTCCATCCAATGATTCATCTGTCGACCGATTTCATAATCGGTGGCGCGCTGGAGCACGCTGAAGCTGTTGAGGTTTTTAATTTCAGCAATCGCGGTCTTATGCACCACGCCGTTTTCATCCGTGATATGAACGTTGATGTTGGGCTCAAAGCGCATGTGCCCCATCTGCATTTGCGCTTCGGATACACCGAGATATTGCACGAGCCGTTGCAACTCCTGACCAAACGCGGCCACCTCGGCTCCAGTTGTTAAATCCGGTTCAGTGACAATTTCCAGCAGCGGCGTCCCAGCCCGATTCAAATCCACAATGCTGTGATCGATCGCAAAACCGCCGGGAGCTTCGTGCAATAATTTTCCTGCATCTTCTTCGAGATGCGCGCGGCGAATGCGAATTCTCTTTGTCTCGGTATCAGTAAGTTGCAAATCGAAATAGCCCTCGGCGCACAGTGGCTGATCGTACTGGCTGATCTGATAATTCTTAGGCAGGTCAGGGTAGTAATAACTTTTGCGGTCCCACTTGGTGTGCTGGGCAATTTGGCATCCCAGCGCGAGGCCCACCTTGATGGAATACTCGACCGCTTTTTTGTTCATCACCGGCAGCGTGCCGGGCAGGCCGAGAATGACTTCGTCCACCTGGGAATTAGGCTCGCCGCCAAAGCCGTTCTTGGCGCCCGTAAACATTTTCGAGGCGGTCGCAAGTTGGACATGGATTTCCATGCCAATGAGGACTTTAATGGATTGGATTTTTCTCGTGGGCATACGGGAACGCTAACCGCTGAAACGTCTAGCCAGCAGAAGAAATAATCAATTACCGATTCGGCTCACCGCGAAAGGCGTAGGTGACAGTATCTCCATTAGCTTTGGTCCAGGTAGCAGTTCCAGTGATTTGCGTGCCGTCAGCCGAGCCTTCGTAAGCGATCTTGCCATCTTTGTCGCTTTTAATTTCAGCTTTAAATTTACTGGGCCCGAAACGGCGCGAGTCTTCATCGTAATGGCCGTCCTGGTAACCTTTATCTTTCATTTTTTCAGATGAAAATTTATCGCCGGGGGAGAAGGAGAAGACATCCTGATATTCGCGCTCGGGGCCATTCATATTGTCGGGCGTCATGGTGACTTTGTAGCTGCCATCGAGCGGATGCAGTGCGCTTTGCGCCCAGGATTGGGAAGCAATACAGCAAGCCAACACAAACATCGTCACCGAGAGATAGCGAGCCATGTAATCTCCTTTTGAGTAGGGTGGGCACTGCCCACCACGGAAATAGCATACCAATTCATCGCCGAACCAGCGATGGCATGCCGAGTTCCTTGCGTATCGCATTAACCCTGGTCCACATCGCGCCATCATTGGCCAGAAAACGGATCAGGGCGCTCGTGCTCACGCCCAGCGAAATCGCCGCCCGCCCCGGCTCCCAGTGCGCAGCCTTGAGCAAATCCAGAATCAGCACGATGGCTTGCGGATAAAGCGGATTCTTTTCCGACATGCGAAGATTCAAACCCACATATTCCTCCATCCAATCAGGCAGACGAAATTCGACCAGATCAATTTCATGTCGTGGCGATTCCAAGGCCAACCGATGACGCAACCGCCGCAGCGCATGAATTTTGTTTTCGCGCTGCGAGCGTGATTCCGAAGCGATCGCGGTAATGCCCGTAGGCAAATAAGTGAGACGCACAGCAGCATTGGTCTTATGCCGCTTCTGTCCGCCGGGCCCAGATCCCACGAATGCCTCAAACCGGCATTGATTTAAAAGTTTGTCATCAGGAAGCGACCAGGGAAACATGCACCAATTGTAGATCACCACAGCACAGCACGACAAAGCTGGCTATAGGCCAAAGCAGCAAGTCCCATAAGAGTTATCCGACCAACATTCCTTCGCAGCAGAGCCGGGCCGTCCCCAGCCCGACCCGCCACCAGAATCTTTCCTTCCCCCCTCGCTCTTGCCGCTTCTCGCCCGAGTGTGCAGAATGTCCGGGCAATGGTTTCCGTCTGCCTCTATTTCCAGATTCATCAGCCGTTCCGTCTTCGCCGCTATAGCGTCTTCGACTCAGATCAGAATTATTTCGACGATTATCAAAACGGAGAAATTTGCCGAAAGGTCGCGCAGCACTGCTACATGCCAGCGAACCTGGCGATGCTGGAGACGATCCGCGCCCATGAGGGAAAATTTCGCTTTGCATTTTCCATTACCGGAACAGCCCTCGAGCAATTCGAGCGCTATGTCCCCGAAGTCATCCGCGGCTTTCAGCAACTGGCAGAAACAGGCTGCGTCGAATTCCTCGAGGAAACTTATTATCACTCGCTGGCTTTCCTTTATTCCCGCACCGAGTTTCGCGATCAGATCGAGCTGCATCGAAAAAAGATCAAGGAGCTTTTCAATCAGGAGCCGCGCGTTTTCCGCAACACCGAGCTCATTTACAACAACGACCTGGCCCAGTTCATCAGCAAGATGGGTTATGACGGTGTCCTCGCGGATGGGTCGGACCAGCTGCTCGGCACGCGCTCGCCGAATCTGCCCTACACGCCGGCAAGTGCGACCAAGCTGCGATTACTTTTGAAAAATTATCGTCTCTCCGAAGATATCTCGCATCGCTTTTCGAATCGCAATTGGGAACAATGGCCGCTCACCGCCGACAAATTCGCCAACTGGATCAACCAGGTCAACGGCAACGGCACGACCTGCAATCTCTTCATGGATTATGAAACCTTCGGCGAACGCCAGCCCGCCGAAACCGGCATCTTTGATTTCCTCCGCCACCTGCCAGCCCATGTGCTTCGGCAAGGAAATAATTTCCTCACTCCCGCACAGATCGTCGACCAGCAAAAATCCGGCGGCGAAATCGATTGCCCGCACATGATGTCCAGCTCCGACTCCGAGCGTGATCTTTCCGTATGGCTCGGCAATGCCATGCAGACCAACGCGCTGCAGGAACTCTATAAGCTCGAAGCAAAAATGAAGGAGCGCGGCGACGAAGCGCTCCTGGCAGATTGGCGCCGGCTCAGCACTTCGGACCATTTCTATTACATGTGCACCAAATTCTGGTCCAGCCCCGAAGCACAGAAATATTTCTCCCCCTACGAAAGCCCCTACGACAGCTACATCAATTACATGAACGTCCTGGACAATATCACCTCGCGGCTGCGCGGATGATTCGAACCCCCCCTGCCAATATTTAGAGGCGTGTCCGAAGGACCGCGCTGGACAGCGCTATCCAGCGCGGTCCTTCCGACTCGCCCCCCAAATATTGCGAGGACAAACCATTTCGAATATTCGATCATTGAAATTTGCTTCGACATTCGTACGAATTCATATTTGATTCTCGCGCACTGTTTAGCGCCGCGGCGGCCAAACAATCTTTGGCGCGCGTAATTAACCATAAACCGTATCACGACACTTTTCGGATGACGCGGGGAGTTAGAAATATCAGATACGCTCCCGCAACTTTTTTACCACCCATTCTCTCCAGAGCCTGCTTGTACCAATTGATCTGACGTTCATACGCCACCCCGCGCTGCGCGATTTCTTCCCCGGAGATATTGTCGGTTTTATAATCGAGCAGGATCAGGCCATCGGCAGTTTCAATGGCGGCATCCAGACGGCCACGCAGCATGACGCCATCTTCATTGGCCGCAGCGGTTATAGACGCATCAAAAACGCCCGGCTCGCATCGGAAAAAGACGGGCAGCTCGCGCATCATCTTTTCCCTGGAATTTCGCAGCAATTCCCCCAATTCGCTCTGCATCAGCCATAAAATTGCATCCGTTCGCACCGCAGATTTTTCTTCCGCCAGCAATAGCCGGCGGCCAATCAACGAATCGATTTGTTTCTCCAGGCTCTCCAGATTACTGAGCCGCGCGAAATCCACGTATTGCAGCACACGATGCGTGGCTGAGCCGACCTCGGTTCCTTCTGGCGTCGATGCGCGCAACCAGCGAGGTAATTTCAGAGTCGACGAATTCCAGCGATGCTGCTCGTCTTGCTCTTCATCCGTGATCACGGGAATCGGCACGCCATTTTTGGAAACCTGCGATACCGATCGCGCCGCAGCGATTTTGGTAAGGCCCTGCTGCGGATACGTAAATTGCAATTTGCTGATGATCCGCTCAGCCTTTTCATCTGCGGACGATTCGATGGGTTTGAGTTCGGCAAATTGCATTTGCCGCGCAGTGAGCTGTTGGCGCTCTGCCTCCCCCTGCTGCCACTGCGCGATATCCACCAGCGTATGGGATTGAATCGCAAACGTTCCCGGCACGTCGTGGTTCACTCGCATCGCCGCCGGTCCGAGCCAATCAAGCATGCATCTGCCCGCAAGAAACTGCTCCGCTGGCATGACCGCGCTATGCGCTGCCCATTTCGTCCATTGCTCGATAGATGAAAGCTCTGCAGTGCCGATCAGAACCAGATGTTCCTTGGCGCGGGTCATCGCCACATAAAGCAGCCGCAATTCCTCAGCGAGCATCTCGCGGTGTTTTTGGCGACGAATCAGAATTTGCGGAATGGAAGGATATCGCACCTGCCGTGAATGATCCGGCGTCGCCAGCCCCAGAAAACCTTCGCGATGCACGAGAACGCTGCCTCGCAAATCGGCAGTATTGTGCTGCTTCCCCAAATCCGGCACGAAGACCACCGGAAATTCCAAACCCTTGGCAGAATGGATCGAAAGAATTTTTACCGCATTTTCATCAACTTCTGATATTGCCGGCCGCGCCGATTCCTGCTCCTTCTGCAACTCATCAATAAATTTCAGGAAACGATGCAACCCTTCACCGAACCGCCCGAATTGTTTGCAGCGTTCATGGAAGTGCAGCAAATTCGCCTGCTTCTGCGCCCCGTCAGGCAAGCCGGCGCAGTAAGTGAGATAAGCGGTCTGGGTGTAGATGTGCCAAACCACTTCGGCAAGCGGTCGACGCTGAGCGAGGTCCCGCCACTGGGAAATCTTCGCGAAAAACTGTTTCAAGCAATCAGCCAATGAGTCCGTATGTTGCTCGGCATAAAGGCGGACCGATTGATGGAATGGAGCGTCGGGAAAAGCCAAACGGATCTGCGCAAGGGTCTCAGTATCAAATCCGCCGAGTGGGCTGCGCAGCACCGAGGCCAGCGGGACATCCTGCTGCTGATTGTCCAGTAAATTCAGCAGAGCAAGCATGTCGCGGATTTCCATGGCTTCAAAAAAGCCGACGCCCTTTTCAGTGTAGACAGGAATATTCTGTTGGCGAAGAGCCTCTGCAAAATAGTCGGATTTGTGCGTAGTAGCGCGCAGCAGTATCGCAATGTCGCCGCAGCGTAGTAGGCGCGATTCCCACCCCGCGGAAGTCTTATGACAAATGGCGCGGTGGCCAACCATTTCTGCAATTTGCCGAGCAACCAGCAGCGCTTCACGCTCGGTCCGGTCGAGTTCATCGTCGGTAGATTCGCCTTTGTCCTGTTTTTCCAGAAGGTGAAGCCCGATGGGTATGCCGGCCAATCCTGAATCACCCGCATCAGGATAAGCCGCGCCAGCATTCAGGCGATGAGTGGAATCGTATTCAATCTCAGCAGCATCACGGGTCATCAGGCAGGCAAAAACGCCATTGATCGCTTCGAGCAGCGCGGCGCGGCTGCGGAAATTACAATTCAGATCGATTCGCGTTCCCCCAGTGCCTTGGCCAAAAGCATGAGTTTTCTCCAGGAACTTTGCAGGCTCAGCAAGGCGGAATCGGTAAATACTTTGCTTCACATCGCCAACATAAAAATGGTTATTACCGCATCCCACAGCAGCAAGAATCGCTTCCTGCACGGAATTAATATCCTGATATTCATCCACCAGAATGTGCTTGAATTGTTTTTGGCAAAGCGCAGAGACCTCGGGCATTTGCAGCAATTGCAGCGCAAATCGTTCCAGATCGGCGAAATCCAACCCATTAATTTGGCGTTTGCGTTGCGCGTAGGTTTGGCCGAATTCTTCGACAAGAGACAGGAACATTTGAACGTGCGGGAGGATAGCGCGCAAGCCATCGCGCCATTGATCAGAAGTAAAGATCAACAGATCGCGGATATCCTGAACTGATTTCTTAACACGGTCGACAGCCGCTTTTGCTTCGTCCTTTCCAGGAAAATCCTTGGGATAAGCCGGAGCTTTGCGGAATTGAAAATTTTCTACGGTGTGGGCCAAGGCATCGTAACCCTGCGATAATTTCTCCTGCCAGGTTTGTAGTTCCTGAGCAATTTCACCGAGATGGCTTTTATAGCCAGAGAATTGTTCGGATAATTGGGCTGCAGTTTGCTGAACCATATGCAGCAAGCCGGCGAGTTCTTCCTTGATTAATTTGAGGTAAGCACGACCAATTTCAGACTGGTCGAATGGGAGATTAGCCCCATCCGCAATGCGCTGCGCAGCCTGCGCACGCCAGGGCTGGGGATCGACCAGCGATTCCATCAAGGCATGGGTGCGGATGACCAGATCCATGAGATTTTCATCACGACCATCACCATAGGATTCGAGCAGGTTCGCGAAGGTATCGTCCCCAGTTTCGTAGAGGCGGGCAAAGACGGATTTGACGGTTTCGCTACGAAGCAAAGCAGATTCATCCTGATCAATGATGCGTGCAGCAGGATCAAGCTCAAGCCGATAAAAATGCTGCCGAATCAGACGAAGACAAAAGCTATGCAGCGTAGAGATGTTGGCCTGCTCGATAAGCATCAGTTCGCCGCGCAGGCGGCGGGATTCGGTGTCGGTGGATTTTTCGACGCGATCGACCAGGCGATCGGTGATGCGTTTTTTCATCTCGGCGGCGGCGGCTTCGGTGAAGGTGACGACCAGCAATTCACTGACGCCGCAGCGCTCGGGAGCATCGCAAATTAAGTAAACGCACCGCTCAGCGAGCACCGAGGTCTTGCCTGAGCCGGCAGCGGCAGAAACGAGCAGAGATTGGCCGACGGTTTGAATCGCAGCACGCTGCTCGGGAGTCCATTGGCGGGAGCTCATGGTGTACCCCCGGAAGCAAGCGAAGAATCCGGGAGGTTTTCGAGAATGGTTTTGCGGTCGTAGCGTTGAATGTGAAAATAACGATCCGTTCCCGGTTGAAAACGGCAGACGCTGCGAAAATCGCAAGTGGGACAAGGAGTTTCCGTGCCGAGGCGATAAGGGTTGGCGCGGACATCGCCGGAGAGAATCCGGTCGGCTAATTCGGCGATCTTTTGGCGGACATATTGCAGCAGGCGCTTTAAATCTTCGGCGGCGACAACGTCCTGGCAATTTTCGTAGAGCGTGCCGTCATTTTTTATCCGCACGGGTAACACATCCGAGGATTTGCCAGGAGCAATCTGGCTGTCGAACGAAGTGAGATAATCTTCGCGCACGATGCCGCGCGGCTTATGGCGCAGGTCAAATTTTTCCTCGCCTATCGTAGGTTCCTCACGTGGATCATCCACTGATTCCATGCGGCGAAGCAACTCAACATAAAATCCAGCGACGGTTTCCGCTTTTTTGCCCCACAATTTCTCACCATGCTCGTAGATGACGAGCATGTAAATGAGCAATTGGAGGGATAGCCCGTGCCAGACGCGGTCGAGCTCCAGGCGCTTGGAGCTGGTTTTATAATCGATGACCGCGAAAGCACGGCCGGTGCGGTGAAGATCAACGCGATCGATTTTACCTCGGAGTTCAAGCTGATTTCCCTCTGGTGTTTGCAGCGATAAAGCAGGAGCATGGCTATTCGCGCCGAAGACCATTTCCGCCAGAGCCGGTCGAAATTCGCCGCGCCGGGCTGCCGCTCGCTGGGTCGCAGTAACTTTTTCCAGGGTCCTGCCAATCCAGCCGAGCAGATGGCGATTGCGCGCGGAGCTGATCATTAATTCCTGGCGGAGCTCTTTTCCGACTTCATCGGTGCAATTCCAGACCAGGTCGTGCACCCGCTGGTCGGGGATGTTCGCCCAGTCGAGTTTTTCTTTCAGCGTAGTGGCAACGATTTTTCGCAGCGCTTCATGATAAAGATTGCCCAGGTCCATCGCGGTGGGATCTTCATCATCGCGCATTTCCAGGGACAGACCGTAACGGAGGAAATGTTTGAACGGACACGCAGCGAAAGTTTCCAATTGTGAAACGCTCGCCACGAGAGGTTGCCCGAATAATTGCTGGGCAGTTTTTTCGCTGATCTGGGCCGTATTGTCATATTGCAAAGCGGCCCAGGCGATGTCGCGCAGGCGAGCGAGCTCATTTCCGTCTGCCTGGCGAACCCATTCGTAAATGCGCTCTGCTAGCGGCAACGATCGAGCGCCGCCGCGAATCCATTTGATCAGGCGGGCGACCGCCTGCGTGGAGGAGGAGATATCTTCCACGTTCGGACCGAAGAGGCGACCAACAGGATTGCCCAGCATGCGCCAATAGATGCTGGGAGTGGTGGCGCGGCCGCTTTGATCGGCGATGGCGCGAGTCATTATCAGTCGCTCGGAAGCGCGCGTCATGGCAATGTAGGCCAGGAGATTTTCGTTCATGCGCTTCTGCTGCGAATTGCCCTGCAAGTTAAGCTGGCGATTTTTGAGCTCAGCGCGTTCGCTATCGCTCAAGATGGAATCCTCAGTCGCCACGAGAGGAAATTGTCCCTCGTTCATCCCAAGCAAAATCGTGGCCCGATGTTGGCCGCTGCGGGTACGGTCGACCTGGCCAACCAGAACCTGATCGACCGTTGCAGGTGTAAGAGCCAGATCGAAAGAATCGAGCCCAGCGCTCAAGGTCTGAGCGAAATCATCCAGGGAAATCGGCTTATCACCCAGCAATTGGACCATTTCGTCGAAGAGATCGACCAGGCGGGTCCAGACTTGGCCATGTTCGCTCTGCTGATCGAGATCGCCCCTGGATTCAGAAAGTTTCATCCACTTCGTTAGTTGATCGCGGACGTGAAGATTCTCGAACAAACTGAAGATATCGCGCACGCGCTGCTGCAGCGTGCGATGGGGCTGGGTCATCTGCTCGGCAAAATGAGATAACGAGGCGGTGGTTTTTTTTCGCAAGCGATCAGCATTGCGCGCGCATTGTTCGTTCTCGACGCGCCGGGGATCGTCTTCATCGTCGCGTCGATTGCCGCGGTAGGTCCAGGGATCTTCGGTGGTCCAGATTTGGCGGCCACGAATGCGATGCAGCAGAACATAATTTTCCAATTCGTCGGCTTCGTCATGTTCGAGATTGAGCAGGCCGGTTTTGATCAGGCTCATCATCGCTTCGTGCGGCCAATCGTGCAGAAGAAGCGAAAAAACTCCGCGCAATAATTGAAGCAATGGATGATGAGCAACCGTGCGCCGCCGATCGAGAAAAAATGGAATGCCATGCTCGATGAATGCCGCTTCGAGAAAATCGGCGTAATCATTGATATCACGGCTCAGCACCAGCACATCGCGATAGCGCATTCCGTTTGCGATTAATTCAGACACGGTTGCTGCTGCCGCCATCGCTTCGCCGCGCCGGGTCTGGCATTGCACGAATTCCGCGGATTCACCGGGTTCGATGTGATGTTGGTTTAGAAACCCGCGCTCAATTTTTCCCAGGCCGGGCGATTTAAATCGTGGCGAGTTTTTCAATTTCACCGGCGAATCGATGGCAACATTGGCTTCGGTGAGGGCAAAATAAAGTTGCCGGTAAGCATCCTCGGTGCGATGGAACAGATCAGTTTCGTCAGGGAGAGTATGGGGGTTAGTAAAAATCGCCGAGCCGGGATCAGCCAGCACGCTGATTTCCAATTCGCCACAGGATTTCGCCATGCCGGCGATCATCTGACGTTCATATTGGCGATAGTCGAGAAAGCCGTCGATGAAGAGGTGCGAATCTTTCACCAGACTGCACCCTTCCATGCGATAGAGCACTTCCTGTAGGCGTCGATGCGGATCGAGACGATCCTGCCCTAGAAAATCGAGATAGGCCTGGTAGATTTTTTTCAGGTCGGCGATTTTTTTGGTGAGGGTGTCGTCCGATTGATCCCCCTGGCTTTGCAGATCGGCTGGGGTTTTACCGCCGCGTTCCAGCTCGATAAATGTTGCATCCAGTTTGGAGGTGAGTCCTGGTTGACGAGCGACGCCGCCGAAGAATTGCAATTGATCGGCCATGTCGCGCAGGAGCCAGCCGAGGATCATCTGCCTGCCCAGCGGGGTGACTTCCGGCACGGCAGCTCCGCCACATTCTTCGAGTACGGCCTGGCCGAAACTCTCGAATGAAAAAATTCGCACGCGCGCAAATGCCCGCAGTTCCAATGTGAGCGCCCGCTCAGCTTCGAACGTGGATTGCTTGGGGACGATCCACAAAATGGGCTTTCCCCAGGGATCCGCGCGGACGAGTTGGACAATATGCTGGAAACAGCGACGGGTTTTGCCGCTGCCCGCCCTGCCGATGACGAAACGCACACCCATACATCGCATATCTTAGCATATCTGTAAGGATTCCGTTCGCCCGGCCGCGCCCTGTTGCCAGATCGCCCTCTTCCCCGCTAATATTGCCGACCCAACTGATTCGCGCCATTAGCTCAATTGGCAGAGCAGCTGACTCTTAATCAGCGGGTTGCAGGTTCAAGTCCTGCATGGCGCATTTTTATGATCGACCAGGATCCATGGGGATATACCGGCACTGGGAAAAATGGAGTTTTAAAGTTCTAAGCAATTTTGCAGTGGCACGGAAGTGCCACCGCCGGTCAAGAGACGTTGCTATTGGATCTGCTCTTACTTCGCACGTTTTTTCTCATTAGCCGCAGCGTGATATTTTCTACGGATCTCCGCGATATTGACCGTGGGCTTGGGGATCTTGATTTTCATTTTTTCCAGGGTGTCAGCGATGATCTGCGAAATTGCCAGGTTGCGGAACCATTTATGATTTGAAGGAATGACATACCACGGCGCGTCGGGAGTGCTGCATTTGCTCAGCACGTCTTCGTAGGCAGCCTGGTAATCCTTCCAATATTTTCGTTCCGTGTAATCCGCCTCGCTGATTTTCCATTGCCGGGCAGGATCGTCCAGGCGCTTTTCAAATCGGCGGAGTTGCTCCTCTTTACTGATATGCAGAAAGAATTTCAGAATGTGCGTGCCATTGGCTACGAGCGTTTTTTCAAAATCGTTGATCTGCTCATAACGCTTCGACCAGATCTTTTCGGGAACCAGATCATGCACGCGCACGATCAGTACATCCTCGTATTGTGAGCGATTAAAAATGACCACCTCTCCCTTTCTCGGAACCTGCTTTTCGATCCGCCAAAGAAAATCATGCGCGAGCTCCTCGGCGTTGGGCTCCTTGAAACTGACCACTCGGCAGCCTTCAGGATTCATGGACCCCATCACGTGGCGAACCACGCCATCTTTCCCGCCAGCGTCCAGGGCTTGCAGGCAAATCAACAGCGAGCGTTTATTCTCCGCATACAGTCGAAACTGCAGATCATTTATCTGTTCCTGCAATTTCGCTATTTTCAAAGATGCTGATTTTTTCGTTTCGTGTTTATCTACAAACTGCGGATCGAACCTCTTGAGGCAATGATGCTCGTGTCCTTTGACGAGAAAGGTTTTGTTGTAGTCCATTGTCACTCTTTTACTCGCTGTATATGTTAAAACAAAAAAAAGGTTTGAACGCGGATAGACTGAAACCATCCCGCAAGACCATGGTTGCTACGAATATTGGCGGATATGAATTTATGAAATTGCCTGAAAACATTTTTCGGCTGCTGGTTGCGAGTGTCATGTTGTTGGCGCTCTGTGCGGGTAATCGGCCCACTTACGCAATGCCTCCATCCATCGCCGACCCGGGGACTTATCTGGCGAGCATTTGTGCCGAGATGACCAAGCCTTGGCCGACAAATCGCACGATTAATATTGTCTGCCATGGTCACAGCGTGCCAGCAGGCTATTTCAGAACGCCGGCGGTTCATACCTTCGAAGCGTATCCCTATTTGCTGCATCGGGGGTTGGCCGGGCGATTTCCCTATGCGGTGATTAATGTCATTGTCACGGGCATCGGCGGGGAAAACTCCGAGCAAGGCGCCAAGCGATTTGATCATGACGTGCTCGGCAAGGAGCCGGACGTGGTGACGATTGATTATGCCTTGAATGATCGGGGCATTGGGCTACCGCGAGCAGAAAAAGCCTGGCGGATGATGATCGAGATGGCGCTGGCTCACAACGTGAAAGTTATTCTGCTTACGCCCACGCCCGACCTGTCAGCACATCTGGATGATCCGAACGATCCTCTGAATCAACATGCCCAGCAGATTCGCCGGCTTGCTGCGGAATATCACGTTGGCCTTGTCGATAGCTTGAAACTTTTTGAGGACAGAATTAAATCGGGCACGCCACTGAAGGAATTAATGGCACAAGGCAATCATCCCAACGCCAGAGGCCATCAAATCGTTGCCAGCGGATTGTTGCAGTGGTTTCCCGCGCCAGGGCGTGATTCAAAATGATTGCCATCATTGAACCATGTTCATCCTTTTTCCGGCGTTTTGACATGAAATTCGCGCCGCGAACAAATCAATGCTGCCAGCCCAGCAAAGAAAACGCTGGCCAGTAAAAGAACCAGCAGGCAGGTGCTGATTTGCGGATGTTCCAGCAATTGAGGATCGTTCATAACATCAAGTTGCCAGGCGTCCGCGGCGATGTTCTGAGGAAATCCATGCGTGAAGGTCACGAACGAAAGCGTGCGATACGCGATCAGGCGCGTGTAATAAATGACCGTCAGCAGTCTGATCCCGAACGCCAGGTTGGCGAATAATCCTTCGAAGATTGCGATGTATAAAATTCCTATGACCAGCGACCGTTTGCTGAGCAGGCCGATCAATCCGAACAGGCAACAATAGGTAATCACCGCCAAGGCGTGGATCAAAATCGCTTTGGCGCAGCGAAGGGGAATCGATTCGGCAGACGACTGCGCACCAGCGTAAATAACCACATAAGTGATTGCGGTAAAAATAGCGGTAAGACACACCGTTGTGGTCAATGTCGCGAGCAATTTAACCAGATAAATCGCCCATTTGGCGCTTGGGCGTACAAGCAGATAGGTGATCGTCTGCTCCTCCTGCTCATCCTGGATCATGCCCGATGCATAAATCAACGCCACCAGTGGCAACAAAGCCTGCGGAATAAACATGAAGACGAATACGAATTCGAAGTTAACGGGCGGCACATCATGGGCGGTGTGGCGAACTACAAGTACGAGAACGGCTGGCAGCAGAAATAGCAGTGTGATGACCATCCAGCGCTTGCCATGCAAATGCTGACGAAGACCCAGAATGTAGAGCGCCCAGAGCGCAGCCACGCGCGAAAAGCTGGTCGTGCCAAAGCGCGGGTTCTGTCTGGCATCCATTAAATCGCTGGCTGCTGTCATGAGTTCACCAGATATTTGAAGACGGCTTCGAGACTATCGTCATCGGAATAAACCTCCGTGATCGCGGTGTCATCCTGCAGAGATAATTCGGGCAATCGGCCATAAAACGCATCAGGAGATCGCGTCTGCACCATAAGCCCCTTCCCACCAGCCAGTACGTTTACGCCCTCGATGTCTTCCCACGCAAGGAGCCGGCCAGCCAGTTTTCGGCATGAATCGCAGATCAACACAATGTGATGCGGATGGTTGTCGATCAGATCACGAATCTGCCGAACTTCGCCCTGCGCGACCAGTCGGCCGTGATTCAGCAGAATGATGCTTTGCGTTAATGATTGTACTTCATGCAACACATGACTCGAAACCAGAACACTTTTCCCTTGGCTGCCGAGCTTTTGAATAATGTCCATGAGATCGCGCCGCGCCACCGGGTCAGTGCCGGTGAGCGGTTCGTCAAGAAATAACACCTCTGGCTCGTGCACCAGCGCCTGGGCCAGTTTGATTCGCTGGCGCATCCCTTTGGAATACCCTCGCACGCTGCGCTTCATCTGCCGAGTCATGCCAACGGATTCGATACTGCGTGCCGCGGCATCGCTCGCTTGCGCCCGGCCCATACCGGCTAATTTGGCGCATGTATAGACGAAATCCCAGCCGCTCATCCATTCGTAAAACGCATCCTGCTCGGGGCAGAGGCCAATCAGGCGATTAAGCGAAGGATTGTTCCAAACGGTTCGTCCCAGCACGCTCACTGTTCCCTGGCTGGGAAAGAGTTGGCCGGTGGCGAGTTGAAGGAGCGTGGATTTTCCGGCGCCATTGGGGCCGAGTAGCCCGGTAACGCCGGCGGGGATGCTCAGCGTGAGCTTGTTGATGCCGATCACGTTGCCATACCACTTGGAAACCTCGTGGAAGGCGACGACAGGCATCATCGGAGGCGATCCAGTGATTTGATCGGAAAGTTCAGTGTACATGCAGATAATCCAAAGAGTCCGAGCAATACCAAAGCCGACCAATACCAGGGATAAAACGGTCCAGCGTAGTCCACTAAAAAGTGATTGACATCGCGGTCATCGGGCAGCAACTCGCTGAGCTTTCTCCAGGAATTATCCGTGCCGAGAAGCGCTCGCTCAACGCGCGAAAGATTTTCGGTGTACGAAACCAGTGGCCGCCAATCGGTGCGGCTGTTCTGAAGCTGCCAGCTATCGAGCCTTACGCGGCGTTCCTCTCGGAGTCGCCGCGCGTCGCGCCATTGCGAGGCGGGTGGAAAGCTTGGATTGTGCACCGCGAAGGATCGAAGTTGATGCTCCCGCTCCACGCCCTGCAGAACACTGGCGCTAATGCCGCTGACGAACCAGATACCGATCCAGAACAGGGCCACGTAACGCGAATTGCGTGAAAGCGACGAGAGCGCCAAAATGAGCAGGCCGGCCGAGAGCGTGATGATCAGGCCATACACAACGGTGGAAACAAGCAACCGAAACGTCTCCGGCACAATCGTAAAGTCCATGCTGAAAAAGACGCCGAGGATGTAAGCGACAACCGACGGTACGATCGTCACCATCGCCAGGAAGAAACCGATCACGCCAAGTTTCCCTAGAAAATAATCGATCCGCCGCAGCGGCCGTGAAAAATAAAGCGGCAGCGCATTAAAGCGCAGGTCCTGACTGATCAGGCTCGGCCCCACCAACAGCACCAGAATCATGGAGAAGCGCAGCTCGGTCTGAAGGAAAAAATGGAAGCAGAGCGTCCAGACTTCCAGTCGGTATGCCCGTGGCTCGGCAAGCACCTGCGGATTCACAAACATCATGAATTGCACGATCGGATCGATCATGCTCGATTTGTGCTCCAACAAACCCCACACACAGAGCGCCCCTGCCAGCACTAGGGCCGGCAGCCACGATACGAACAGAACAATGCGTAATAGCTTGCTCTTCAGCCCGACGCGCACGCCGTGACGCGTAATGGCAAGCCACCGCCAGGCATGACCGGATAACTCACCAGACCAGTGTTGATAACCTTGATCGAAAATGGGCACTTAAGTTTTCTCCACCGCGTTAAGGAAAACTTCTTCCAGCGTGCTGCGGCGTGGTTTGAGATAGCGAATTTGCAACCGATGATCCGCCGCTGTCTGCCACAGCATTTGCGACGAACTACCCTGCGGAAGCCGCACGAGCAGCAGATCATCACGCTGCTCCGTCGTGCATCCCAGGGCCGAAAGTTGATTCGCATATGTTGGCATGTCCGCTTTCAATCGCACTTCAAAGCATTCCTGATGCAACTCCTTAAGCTCGCGAATGTTCCCCTGCGTCAGCAGTTTCCCGCCGCCCAGCACGACGACATAATCGCAAACCGCTTCAACATCCGGCAGCAAATGACTCGAAAAAATCAGGCTCATTCCCTTATTCCGCGATAGGTCGCGCGCCAGCTCCAGAACTTCATCCCGACCCGCTGGATCCATGCCGTTGGTCGGCTCATCCAGAATCAGCAGCTTCGGATCGTGCACAATCGCCGACGCCAGTTTCAGCCGCTGCTTCATCCCCGTGGAATACGATTCGACCTTGCGATAGCGCGCTTCGCCGAGCCCGACATAATCCAGCACTTCATGCGAGCGCTGCAGCGCATCCTTGGATGACATCCCCACCAATTCCCCCGCATAGGCGACAAACCCCACGCCATCCACGCGCGGAAACAGACATTCATCTTCTGGCGCAAATCCGATTTCTCGGCGAATATCCAGCTGCCGATGGCGAAAATCCATCCCCAGAATCTCTCCCGACCCATGATCAACAGCGATCAATCCCAACAGCGTGCGGATCATCGTCGTCTTGCCCGATCCATTCGGGCCCAACAACCCAATCGCACCCTCGGGCACGGCCACCGAAAGATTATTCAGCGCCGTCACGGACCCATACGTTTTGGTAATTTCATCAAGCTGAAAAAGCATGAAGACTTTCCTGCGCCAATCCAATCGCCCGTGCGAAAAAAATCATACCCTTAAATGGTGGCCATTGAAATTCACAGCTTTGAGTCGAAAAGGCCGTCCAATATCAGCAGCAGCAATTGAGCTAACTCTGCGAATAGATTCTACCGATTTCCGACTCATCTCCTTTGCGCAACTATTGCGCGAAACAGGCAATTTTTAACTTTTCCGTTTGCGTGGACCGATAGTATCGACCAGCGCGCCGGTGCTGGCGCGGTTTTTCAAAATCATTTTGGCGGAGCCAAACCATGTCTGATTCATCTTCCAAGCCATCGCGTATGATCGTCTCCCTGCAGGTGGGCGGAATCTTCTTCGCCATCGCGAATATCATTTGCGTAGCCATCCTGGCCTGGGCCTGGCTGAGCGTTCGCCTCGAACCCAAAACTCTCGCGGTCACGGGATCGGCGAAAAAAGAAATCGATTCGGATCGCATCGTGTGGGATGCCACGCTTTCTTCGCAGGATGCGCAGCTCACCAAAGCTTATGACAAGCTCAAATCCGATGCGGACCGCGTACAGGCGTTTTTGAAGAGTCAGGGAATTGATGAGAAAGACATCACGTTTTCACAGATCACGACACAGAAGCATTTCGCCAAGCAGGTCGTGCCGCAACCCGCCGTCAATGGCGTCGCCCAGCCGCCGACGGTCATCGACAGCGATCAGGTCAAAGATTATCTGCTCACGCAAAATGTCGAGATCAGCAGCACCGACATGGTGCGCGTTCCCGAAGTTGCCCGTTTGGTCACCAGCCTGATTAAAGATGGCGTCGAGATCGATTCCGGCTCTCCGATGTATCTCTATACCAAACTCTCCGAACTCAAAATCGACATGCTCGCTGAAGCCACCAAGGACGCCACCACGCGGGCAACGCAGATTGTCACGAACGCCAATGGACATCTCGGCAAACTCGTCGAGGCGCGCATGGGCGTGATGCAAATCAATCCCCGTGGCTCGAGTGCGACGAGTGCGGAAGGGAATAATGACACGACCAGCTTCGCCAAGGAAATTACCGCCGTCGTTGAAGCGCGCTATGAACTGAACTAAGCGGGGTTGGAAAAACTGCGCCGTCGAGGCGTGAAGAAAATCGGGCCGAGGACATGATCGGCTCAATAGCGAGGACCGATAATCTGGATTCGGAGCTTTGAAACAAGAATTCTTAGGGACAGAAGCCCAAAATTGGCAATCCAAAAGCGAAATTGATATCTTGCAAGCGGTGTGTTTCAGGGCTAATATGAATGGCCCAGATTTTTCGCGGGCGTAGCTCAGTGGTAGAGCGTCACGTTGCCAACGTGAATGTCGAGGGTTCGACCCCCTTCGCCCGCTTTGATCCCCATCCGGATGGATGGGGTTTTTTATTTACACGAGGCACTTTCAATGGCGGATGAGCTGGGGTGTTTGTGTATTGTCTTACATGGGCATCTGCCCTTTGTGCTGAATCATGGCACGGAGCCGCATGGGGAGGCGTGGCTGTTTGAGGCGGCAGCGGAGACTTATCTGCCGTTGCTGCGAATGGTGGAGGGATTGGCGGGACGGAAATCATTTCTGACGGTTGGGATCACGCCGGTGCTATTAGAGCAATTGCGCTCGCCGCGATTTGGTGAGGGGTTCAGAGAATATTTGCGGGAACGCGCCGGGCATGCGAGTCGCGATGCGGCAGGGTTTGAGAAAAATGGCGACAGCGAGATGCTGGCGCTGGCGCGGCAATGGGTCGATTTCTATCACAACACACTCCGGCAGTTCGATGATCTCGCGGGAGATATTGTCAGTGCGTTTGGCAGATTGTGGGATGATGGGATTATCCAGATTCTTACCTCGGCGGCGACGCATGCCTATTTACCGCTGCTCATGGCGGATCAGTCGATTGAAGCCCAGATCAAGCTGGGGGTGTCGACGACGCGGCGGTATTTTGGGAAAGAGGCTAAAGGGATTTGGTTGCCGGAGTGCGCGTATCGGCCGCGCTTTGAGCAATGGAAAACGCCGGTGGCGTTTGAGACGGTGAGCAAGCGTGAGGGGCTGGAAAAATTTCTGGCGGACAATGGATTGACGCATTTTTTTATCGATAGCCAGATGGTGGAAAATGGCGAGGCGATGGCGGCGAAAGACGGCGGCCAATGGCATGAGGTGGACCGCGGGCAGCTTCACCACGATGCGCGGCGGGGGTGGAGGCAGCAGTTATCGCCCGTGGGGGTCGTTTCTCAATTTGAACCGCCGCGTGTTTTTGCATTTGCCCGGCATCCGCTGGTCTCGGAACAGATCTGGTCGGCTACCGTGGGATATCCGGGAGCGGCAGAGTATCTGGATTTTCATCGGCGACATGGCGAGCGCGGCTTACGCTATCACAGGGTGACAGATCAGCATGGGGATCTAGGGAACAAAAAGCCTTATGTGCCGGGCGATGTGGCACAACGGATTCGTGCACAGGCGGAGGATTTTTGTCATGTGATCCGCAGGATTCTGCGGCAATACCGGGACTACACGGGAGGACCGGGCGTGGTGACGGCTCCGTTTGATGCAGAGCTTTTCGGCCACTGGTGGTTTGAAGGGCCAATGTTTTTGCGCCAGGTTATCGAGATTCTTTCGGACGATCCGGAGATTTCGCTAAGCACGCCCGAAGCAGCGCTGGAGAAATATGGATGTGATAAAGCAATGCGGCTTCCGGATGGTTCCTGGGGAAAATACGGAAATAATTCCACCTGGTTTAATGATCGCTCGCAATGGATGTGGGAAGTGGAATATCGCGCCGAAGCGGCGATGGTGCGGGCGGTGACAAAAATGCCATGGCGAAATAAACCGCAACTGGCTGAGGTGCTGATCGCCGCGGCGAGACAATTGCTGCTGATGCAGGCCAGCGATTGGCCATTTGTGATCCACAGCGGCGGCGCGGTGGATTATGGCATCGAGCGTTTCGCAGGGCATGCAACTGCTTTCGATCAAGCGATGACCATCGCCAAGCGGTTGATGAGCGGAGATGAGATGAGTGAAGTGCAAAGGGTGGAGATGGAAACGATGCGTTTGCATGATGACATATTCGAGAAGATTGATTTGAATTGGTGGGAGCGGGTGGGGAACGGGGAATCAGAGGTATGAAGAGAAATTAGTTTTGTTTTCAGTGGCACTGAAGTGCCACCGCCGGGGATACGAGCCATAGCGTTTCGGTTGTGAGATAATTACTATCCTCCGCATTCATGGCTGAGAGGCATATTCATAGCGATTTAGAATATCGCACCGCTTTGATGGCGTTGCTCATCGGCGCTGCGCTATTGGTCGTCAAATTCATCGCCTATTTTCTGACGGGATCGGCGGCGATTTTCTCAGATGCGTTGGAATCAATCGCCAATGTTGCCGCTGGCGCATTTGCGCTGTATTCGGTTTATTTAGCTGGCCTGCCCGCTGATGAGGGGCATCCTTATGGTCACGGCAAAATAGAATTTTTCTCCGCGGGGTTTGAGGGCGGTCTAGTCCTCGCTGCTGCCGGGGTGATGGCGGTCAAGGCGATTTATTCGCTCATTTACCCTACGCCTATCGAGCGTCTCGGCACGGGTGCTGCATTCATGGCGCTGGCGATGATTGTCAACGGCCTCTTGGGGTGGATGCTGATTCATCGTGGCAACATCAGCAAATCCATCACGCTGGTTGCGGATGGCAAACATCTTCTTACCGATGCGATGACCAGCGTGGCGGCGCTGGTTGCATTGGCGATTGTCTATTGGACGCACCGGGTCGCTGCTGATCCGATTCTGGCGTTGCTGATCGCGATCTTCATCGCCCGCGTTGGTTATTCGCTATTGGTGGATTCCGTGCACGGGCTGATGGATTACCAGGATGTCGGCGATGAAAGCACGATCAAAAACATCCTCGACTCGCATAAAGGTAAAGACGGAAAATCGCCGCGCATTTGTTCGTATCACAAACTGCGACACCGGCATTCGGGGCGATATCACTGGGTGGATTTTCATATCATCCTGCCAGCGTGGTGGGATATTCGCGCCGCGCATGATGTGGCGTCGGCAATTGAATATGAGATTGAACAGGCCATCGGGGAAGGGAATGCTACGGCACATATCGAGCCGTGCGTGGATGGCAATTGTGCGCGGTGCAAAGCCGAGCCTTCGCATTAGAAGGGAGGGTTGCATCGAAATAACAACCTTAGAATCCAGTAGCCGTGATGCAACGCATCACGGTTGAACCTGCACGAAGTTTTGTCCCGACTATTAACGCTATATCCAATTATTTATTTTCGGGCTTAATGCGCAGAGTTTCGAGCAAATCCTGCTCGGGTTTCGTTTGCAGCATGCGGGCAAACAGTTTGCCGGTCTTTTTCGTCAGGATGGGAACGGGGACGGGTTCAACCTTGGGATCGCGAATATTTCCGGTTACGTGAAATTCATACAGAAGAAGGCGAGTCGCCTGGTTTAACAATGTCTGAGCGGCACCCGCAAGGTCGCCCACGAGCGGAATTTTCGTCGCATTTAATTTTTGCCGCCAATCCGAAAGAGGCGCGACCACCACATGCAGATGCGTGTCGCCATCGAAAGCGATATTGCCGTCTCCCTGAATGCCGATCGCCGGGGCGCTTACGGCGATATTGCTAAAATGGATCTTCTGTTGATTCACATCAAAAACCGCCGCGGCTTCGGAGCTTGTTAGGCCCACACTGGACAAATGCGCGGCATCAGCGAGCTGAGTTACGATGGGAACGCTACCAAAATCTCCGCCGGTGATCTCGACATTTCCGTTTGCCGTGGCGGTATGCCAATCCGTTCCAGTATTGGCCACATGCACATCGCCGCTGGCGTGGCCGGAAATCTTCTGATTGATCTGTATCTTCTTTTGACCGCCGTGGCTGGCGATGGTCGCATACGCTTGCCGGACGTCGATATTTTCGAAGGTCGCATCGGCGTTCATCGTGATGGGCTGCGATAATTTTATTTGTGCTTTGGCGATAACTTTTCCGCCTGAGGACTGCGCCTGGAATTTTTTCAAATTGATCGTGTCTGCCTTCGCGATCACCTGAATATTTGCATGATCCAGCGGAAACAGGCTATCCCCAAGCGCAAAGCTCACATCCGGGCTGCTGGCGGTTAGATCGCAGGAGTATCGCGGCTGGCGAGTTTTTGGATAAACCAAACAACCACCGGTCACCTGAAATTCCCCCTGCGGATGCAAAATATCGACGTATTTCCCCACGGGCTGTGGATACCTCGGCGAGTTGTGGTCAAATTTTATATCCGCCTCCAGGCCGGTTACGCCGCGCCCATGGTCAGTATCGTTCAATTGCAGAGTTGCGTTGGAAATTTGCAGCACGTCATATCCGTAATGAGCCGAGAGATTTTTGATACTTGAAAGTTGATCCGTAAACGTCAGCGGGCCGCCATTGATGCGATCAATTGCCGCCTCAGCATGCGGGATCACGAAAGACGCGTCTCGCGCATAAGCCAATATCTTAAAAGTCGGCCGCTGGTTTCGTTTATCTTTTCCCCACGCTCCATTTGCAGCAGCAGTAAAATCAACTCGCCCGAGGATCGTGTAGCGATTGGATAGCGCCGCAATCCGCGAGGGCCGTCCTGCTGGGGCGGTTGTGGTGGCCTGCTCTCCGTAAATAACGCCATTCAATTCCGTCGCCGACCATGTGCCTTGATTGATATCCGCGACAAAATTTCCGCCAAGAATTTGCAGCGTCGCCGGCCCGCTGGCGGCGCGAAAAGTGCTCACCTTCATCGCAACAGGGGCGCTTGCATTGTCGCGCGACAAATTCGCTGTTGCAGTGAAATTATCCAGTGGCGCCGGCCAATCCGGATTATCCGCTCGGGCGCGAGCGATGTGCACCTGCATGGTAAACGTTGCGTGTTTCGGGATTTTTAGCGGGATATCCGCCGAAGCATCGATCTCGCCCTTTCCTTCTGCGCGGGCCGCTGCGAGTTGTCGCTCGATTGGCTTCGGCAACAGTTTCAACGGATGTTGGGAATCCAGGTCAATCGCCAGATGATTATGCCTGGCGTGTAGCAACCACTGATCGATATCCAGTGTTCCATCTGCTTTGGCGCCCAACGCTGCGGCTCCTGCTGTCAGCGAATAGGTATATTGTGCAGGATTTTTCGCATCTGATTTCGCCTTGATCGCAACATCGCCAATGGATTCGTCGTTATAAATAATCTCGCCACCGCTCACTTCCAGCGTGGCCAGGCGAATTGCATCCGAAGTTTTCGGTACGGGCTGAGCAGGTTGATCTGAATGATCTGATTGATCTGATTGGATGGGCTGCGTCGCCGGGTTTGCATTGCTGCCCTGCGACTGTTTGATCAATTGGCCCCAATCGACCTCTTGTCCGGAAGCATTATTCAAATGCACTGCCGGATGTTGGAGAACCAGCTTTTCGATTCGCAGCGTCCGATCATTCTTTGGTAATTCCGCGAGTTTTATTTCCAGCCGATCCACGCTTGCCAATGGCCATTCACTGCCGGCTGGATCACGCGCTATCAGACTCGCCTTGTGCAGTATCAGCCCATAGGGAAACACGTATGAGCAACTCCCCACCTCCAGCCGGGCATTCAGGCGGTTTTGCACGAGGGCTTGCAATTTATTCTTGGCGATATGCGCAATGATCGAACCGGCAATCAGCAGCACAATCACAATCAGAGCCGCGATGGCGCCTGCAATATAAACCCATGGCCTGCGCGATGAATGTCTCGGTTTAACAGACATGTTTGATACCGCCACCAATCAACTCTCGCTCCTGGCAGAGCCGGGCCGTCCTCGGCCCGAACTCATACGGATTCCATTTTTTTATTGCGCTTCTACTCCCAAAGCCCACGGCCCGGCCGTGGGCTTTCTGCTCCAGGCAAAGCGCATTTGAAAGATAGAAACGGTATCACTCAGGACGGATAACCTCTGCATCCGTATTGCGATATCACATTTGTGGCAAAAGCACAGCCGGTAATTTACAGCTTGTTTGCTGGTTGCGGGTCGGCTGCATTGAGATGTGCGGTCTGCATCACACCGCCGCCGATATTTTCAATTTGCGTGGCGCCTTCGGCATTGGAGGTGACGGTCTGCATGGCGGGCAGAATGATTCCGAGAAGCAGTACGCCGGCGCTGGAAAGCACGACGGCCAGCAACGTGGCCACGGAAGCGGGTGGCTGATCGATATGCATTCCACGCGTGCTATGCACCGTTTCGGGTTCGGGCCTCAGGTACATGGCCGCGATAATGCGGAGATAGTAAGCCGCCGACACCGCTGCATTGAGAATCACGAAAATCACCAGCCAGTACAAACCTGCCGACAGCGCCGGGCGGATAATCAAAATCTTCCCGATGAATCCGACGGTAAGCGGAATGCCGATCAGCGAGAAACAGGAGATCGCCATCATCAGCGCCAAACCAGGATGCAGGCGAGCGCTGCCCGCCAGGTCATCGAAGGTTTCAGCACTGGTCGCTGGTGTATTGCTGCGCGACGGAAGCAGCGCCAGCACTCCGAACGAGCCGATGTTCATGATTCCATACGCAAGCAGGTAGAACAGCACGGCCGTGAGAGCCTGTTGTTCCAGCAAGTTATCGCCGTGGCAACCCGTCAATGCCGCGATAGCCGCCAACATATAACCCGAGTGCGCGATCGACGAGCAGGCCAGCACGCGCTTGACGTTGTTGGGCTGCACCACGCCGAGGATATTGCCGACGGTCATCGTGCAGACCGCGAGTACCCAGAGCAGTTCGGTGAGTTGATGTGGCAGATAGAAATGACCACCGCCGAAGACGAAAAGTATTTTGATTAAGGCGACAATGCCAGTGGTCTTAGGGATGAACGCTAGAAAGGCCGTGACGGGCGTGGCAGCACCCTGATAGACATCGCCAGCATAGAAATGGAAAGGGAAGGCAGCGAGCTTGAATGCAAATCCCGCAATCAGGGTGACTGCGGCGAGCATTTCCCAATCATTGAGTACCGTAGGGTTATGCCCGACCGTATGCGTGTGATGGAAATACTGCGTGATCGCCAGCAGATCGGTCTTGCCGGTTGATCCATACAGATAGGAAAACCCGAAAAGGATCATCGCAGCGGCCATGGCGCCGAGGAAGAAATATTTCACACCCGCTTCCTGCGCCGCGGCGATCGGGCGGGAGATCGCGACCATGATATAGGTAGGCAGTGCGGCCAGCTCCAGCCCCAGGAAAAAGACCATCATGTCATTGGAGATGGTCAGCAGCATCAGCCCGGCAATGGAGAGCAGCATCAGGCCGAAGAATTCGCCGGTGTCATGGCCGTAATAAATGGATTTGGCTGCCGTGCCTTCGCGCGTCGATGGCCAGGCGAGCATCACCAATAGAATGCCCATCCCCAGCGTGATCGCCTGAATGTAGCCGGCAAATTGATTGAAGCGCACCGCATTGGTGGCGTCATAAACGCTCTGGCCATGGGGATCCGCCAAACCACTAAACACGGGAATCAATCCCCACAATCCAGCGAGCAAAAACAGCAGGGTGATAATGGAAATAATCGGGATTGCTCTGCGTACTGCCGCCTTGTGCGAAACGCCGAGCAGCATGCAAAGGCACGCCACTGCCGCGAGCAGAATCTCCGGCAGGATAATGTTCAGAATCGGCGAGGATGAAGTAACGTGTTCCATTGCTTTATTTATTTCGATTCAGTGATGGCCAGGGAGAGCCGCACCGCCCCAAGACTAGTATTTTTCCCACCCCTTGTACTCAGGCCCGCAGTGAGCGGAGTCGAACTGGGGAGGGGTAGGGAGGGGGTCGTTTTTAACGCTGAACGGTGAACGATGAACGATGAAGTGCCCTCACTCCGGCCCTCTCCCGGAGTACCGGGCGCGGGGGCGAGAGCGGTCGACGTACCCCAGTTGGAGGGGCGCTCTGTCAGGGTTTCTCGCGTCAATTGCACCGGAGAAAGAATCGAGTTCAGCAGCGGCGTGGGCCAAACACCCAGCACGATCACCAGCACGGCGATCGGTACGAGCACAAAAATTTCCCGCAGCGATAAATCCGTCGGCAGGTGATATTCCTGCGGCTCACTTCCATGATGATCCACATGCGGCGTCTTGAGCGGACCAAAAATCACCCTAGCCGCCATGTGCAGCATATAGACCGCACCCAGAATCACACCAAGCGCCGCAGGGATAGCAAAGGCCATCCCGAGGTGGGTGCTGGTGAACGCGCCGAGGATCGACAAAAATTCTGACACAAACCCATTGGTCCCCGGCAATCCAATCGACGACATCGTAAAAAAGATAAAGAAGAACGCCATGATCGGCATCACCCGCGCCAGCCCAGAGAGCTGATTGATATCACGCGTGTGATATCGGTCGTAAATCATGCCAATGACCAGGAACATCGCCCCGGTGGACAGGCCGTGATTGAGCATGTAGAGGACCGAACCCTGCATGCCAATGTCGTTGAGGGCCATCAAGCCCAGGACACAGAAGCCCAGGTGCGAGACCGAGGAAAATGCCACGAGCTTTTTGATGTCCTGCTGTACCCACGCCACGAGGGCGCCATACAGCACGCCGATGACGCAGAGCGCTCCAATCCAGTGGATCAGATGGTCATTAGTGATTCCCGCGGCATCGATAAAGCCCAGGGGAATTGCCAATCGCAGGAGGCCATAGGTTCCGAGTTTCAACAACACGCCGGCAAGGATGACCGAGCCAGCCGTGGGGGCTTCGGTATGCGCTAGTGGCAACCAGGTATGGACCGGGAAGAGCGGCACCTTCACCGCAAAGCCAATCAAAAACGCCAAAGCGATCCACCATCGCTCCGTTACCGACAAATGATGCTGTGCCCAGGGAATGATATAGCCCATGTCAAAATTCGGGCTGCCCGGATGGGCCACGCATCCCAGATAGATCACGCCGGCGAGTGTAAAAATAGAACCCGCAAAGGTGAACAGGAAAAATTTCGCCGCCGCGTATCGCTTCTCCGGGCCACCCCAAATGCCGATGATGAAAAACATCGGGATCAGCGTCAGCTCGAAGAACACATAAAACAGGATCAAATCGCGCGCGATGAACACGCCAAGCATGGCCAGCAGCAAACCCTGCATCCAGGCGTAATATTCTTTTTGGCGAGTGTGAATCGACCCCGCGCTGAACAGCAGTGCCAGCGGCATGAGGAAAGTCGTTAGAAGCACCAGCCAAAGACTGATCGCATCCATCGCCAGATTAAAACTGATCCCCAGGGTCGGGAATGACCAGACGCTCTCCGTGCCGGGCGTTGGCCCGAATCGTATCGGGAATGAAGCTGCCAATCGCTCGCTCACCCCGGCATCGCTCGGCAAAACTGTTGATTGTGTATAAAACTGATACGCCAACGTCAGCGACACTGCCAGCGTCGCGACACTGATAAAAATCGCCCAACCCTTGGCCGACTTCGCGCCCGGCAACAGCGCACCAACAATCGCGCCGATCAGCGGAATCACGAGCAAAAATGGAAGCAGTTCGTTCATAAATTCAAATTAACTACAGATAAACATGGATGAACACAGACAAGAAAAACTGAAATTGAATTTATCTGTGTTCATCTGTGCCCATCTGTGGTTAAACCCGTTTTCATCTTAAAAAGATCAAAATCAAAATAATCGCAAATCCCAGCAGCATTGTTACAGCGTATCCCTGCAAAAAACCTCGCTGCGTGGTTTGCTGCATGATGAAACCGCCAGCCCGCGGGATGAAGCCCAGCGTATTGATGATCCCATCGACGATCCAACGATCAATGCCGCGTAGGAACAATCCCAAAGCCCGCAGCGGCTCGACGATCATTCCCTGATAAATCTCATCCACAAAATATTTGCCTTGCAGCAGCAACGTGATCGGGCGCAGGCTTTCGGCCAGCTTGTCCGATGCCGCCCGATTCACCAGGTGCATGTACCACGCCAGAAGAATGCCTGCGAGGGAGATCAAACCCGAAATCACCATCGGAGTCACATGCACGGTTTCGCGCTCGTTGGCGCCGAAGGGAATCGCATTGATATCCCCATAACTCGCCGTCGCCCGAGCGGTTTGCAATCCATAAATGAACGACGGGCTATGCCCGAGAAATTTGCCCATCGCATTGGCGGGAATGCCAGCAAAATCGAAGGGAAGACACAGGATTCCAGCGAAGATCGCTCCGATCGCCAGCACGAACAACGGAATCATCATGCTCGGCGTTTCGGGATTGTGATCATGGTGATGCGTCTGCCCGACATCCACGCCAGAGGAGGCAGCAGTGCCGGTTTCGATGGCCGACTGTGAGGCCGCGCCATGATCACCCATATGGGCAGCCGCACTGTGCGCAACATCCATATGCCCATGACCGAGTGCATCATGATGCCCATGCGCATCGACGTCATGCCCATGACTCCCCGCCGGCGGCGCAACCGGAATCACTTCCGGCCCCTCGAATACCCTGAAATACAATCTGAACGTGTAATATGCGGTAATAAACGCTGCAATCAGCAATATCACCCCAATCGCCGGCTGGCGATCGAGCGCCATGACCACGATGTCATCCTTGGACCAGAACCCTGAGAATGGGAAAAAACCGGCGAGGGCGAAGCAGCCGATGAGGGTGAACCAGCGCGTCATCGGGACTTTCCGTTTGATGCCGGACATCTTTCGCATGTCGAGTTCGCCGTGCATGGCGTGCATTACTACACCAGCGGAGAGGAACAAAAGCGCTTTGAAAAATGCGTGCGTGACGAGATGGAATATGCCGGCCACGGGGGCGAGCACCGCGACGCCGCAGAACATGTAGCCGAGCTGGGAGATTGTGGAATACGCCCAGACTTTTTTCAGATCAAATTGGCGGAGGGCGATTGTGGCAGCGAAGATTGCGGTGAAGCAGCCGACCGCGCCGACCGTAAGCATCGCCGTCGGGTTACCAACAAACAACGTCGAGCAGCGGACGATCATGTACACGCCGGCCGTCACCATCGTGGCTGCGTGGATCAAGGCGCTGACCGGGGTCGGGCCTTCCATTGCATCGGGGAGCCAGACATAGAGTGGGA
Source organism: Tepidisphaeraceae bacterium (assembly GCA_036490535.1). Taxonomy (GTDB): domain Bacteria; phylum Planctomycetota; class Phycisphaerae; order Tepidisphaerales; family Tepidisphaeraceae; genus DASXDR01. The sequence continues at coordinate 53,778 of DASXDR010000028.1, forward strand.
ACTGGGCGGATTTGCCGAATGCGCCGAGCATCAGGCAGAACGGAATCCACCAGAGGCAATGCTGTTGAAACGCGGTGAGATTCCCTGCCATGGCCAGTTCCAAAACACCCGAGTGCGTGCCGGCGCCGTTACCGAAATAGCTGACCGTGCCGAAGGCGAGGTAGCAAAGCATGATGCCGACGGCGAAGCCAAAATCGCCCACGCGATTGACCAGGAATGCTTTCTTGGCCGCTTCGCGCGCCGCTGGCTTCTCGTAGTAATATCCAATCAGCAGATAGGAGCAGAGGCCGACGCCTTCCCAGCCCAGATAGAGCATCACAAAATTTTCGCCCATGACCAGGCAGGTCATGGCGAAGATGAACAGGCCGAGGTAAGCGAAGAAGCGGAAATACCCCTCTTCGCCATGCATGTATCCCTTGGCAAAGACGGTAATGAAAAAGCCGATGCCCGTTACTACCGTGAGCATGACCGCTGAGAGCGGATCAAACAGAAACCCTGCATTGGCAGTGAAATTCCCCGCATGAATCCAGGTATACCAATTCTTGATAATCGCAACCGGCTCGCCTTCGCTCATCGGCATCTGCAGCATGTGAATGAGCAACGTGATGCAGATCACGGCGCTGGTGCCTACGCCAAGCCAGATCGGCCAATGCGATTGCTGCTTGAGAATTTTCGCCCCCAAAAACCCAGCCAGAATCGCCCCCACCAGCGGCAGGAGGGGAATCAGGTATGAATATTCAATCTGCCAAAATTGCATATTTATTAGTTGTAAGTGGTTAGTGGTTAGTTGTCTTGGTGTTCGACAACTATCAACTAACAACTATCCACTATCCTTTCAGCTCGCGCCACGCATTCGCATCCAGCGTATTCTTTTGACGGAACAGGAGAACAACCAGACCCAGGGCCAGGCTCGCCTCGGCCGCAGCGATGACCAGCACGAAAATCGTAAACGCCTGCCCCGCTAAATTGTTATGAAAAGCACCGAAGGCGATGAAATTCATCGCGACGCCCTGGAACATCAATTCCGTGCAAAGAAAGATGATGATCAGGTTGCGGCGAGTCATGAAGCCAATGAGCCCGATGACAAACAGCAGCGTGCCAACCATCAGATAATGTTGCAGAGCAATGAGAGTCATAAGAGTTAACGCTGAACGGCGAACGCTGAACGCTGAAAGAAAGCCTTCTTTCCGTCAGTCGCCGCATTTTGGTTTTGGTATTTTTTCATCCTTCAGCCTTCCGCCTTCATCCTTTGATTACGTCTCCGGATATGCTTTCAACCTTGGGTTATCCACGCCAATGACGGGAATCGAATTGGGATCGTCGCTGATCGGCGTCGCTGGCGTGGCGGCATGCATGGGCTCATGGCCCGGCTTGCCGGCGATCCGGCGGCCGGCGATCACAATCGCGCCGACCATCGCCAGCGTCAGAATCAATCCCGCGACTTCCAGGCTTAAAATCTGGCTTTGAAAGAGATAAACGCCAAGGGCACGGGTGAATCCGCCGGCTGGAATCCCGGCATTCACGGCATTCATCACGGGAGCTCGATCGAAAATCACATACAACAGGACGCCGGCGAGCGTAAAACCAATTGCCGATGCCACCACTGGCTCGCGGCTGACTACATCTGTCTCAGGCAAAGTCGATTCTTTTTCGCTGGCTCCGGTTTGGGTTGCCAGCATGATTACAAACACATAGGTGACCAGAATTGCCCCGGCATAGATTAGCACCAGGGCGGCAGCCATGAATTCGGCAGACAGCAGAATAAATAGGCCTGCCGACGCCATCACGCTCAGTACGAAATAGAGGGCCGAGTAAACCGGGCGAGTGTGCGTAATCACTCGCACCGCCGAGATCAAAGCAATCGCCGAGAATAGCCAGAAGTATGGCCCCATTCCCCCTCGCTCATCGCCCGCCGGGCCGGCCAGCCAGCGCACCAGCATGGCCATCAGAATCAGTCCCGCGACGAAGAGGATCACCCCGCCGATCTTACGAACCGCCGGCTCCTGCCGATCCGGCAAAGCCAGGATCGTCCCAAAAGCCGCGATCACGCAGAGCACGAGAAGCAAAAACGGTTGCAAAGGAACTTGGGACATCGTTAAAGGGCAAGAGGATAGGGATGCACCCAATCCTTGGCAAGGGGATGGCGCTTCTGAATTATCTCCCAGCAGCCGCCGGCGCTATTCTTTGAAGCCAGATCAGGGGTTTCGGGACGGAATAAGCTGAGCCATGGCCTCGGTAAGTGCCACGTTTTCGTCAGTGATCCCTTTAGGCTGAAAATCGAAATGGCAGATGGTTCCAAACATCTTTCCGTTCTCGTCGATCAACGGAACGCCGCAATACGACCGCACCTCGAATCGTTTGGGATGCCCCTCCACCCGCGCATCGCCTTCAGAATTTGTCGTTACAAATGTCCGCCCCTCACTGCGGACAAAAACGCAATAAGAAACCATGATGGGAATGTCCGGGCAATAATCCAATTCGGGTTGCTCTCGATCAAAAAAATAGAGGTTTTTTAGAGTTTCATCGTCGAAACGATACAGAGCAGAAAACCGATGGTCCGTCTGGCCGTTTAAAAAAATCAGCGCGGCCCGTACTCCCGAGCCATTAAGAATGGCTCTCATTTCCCTCATTTTTTCCAGTGCCATGGCCATGTGAACAGGTCGATTTTAGCCACTTGCCCATGTCGGACAAGCCGACTCAGCATGGCAGATACTGTATTTTGGTGAGAGGCACTTTTTCCGCGCGCACTTCCTAACGCGGCGCGCCGAGTGGAATGTTCGCCAGTTGCTGGGCATATTAAACCCATCACGGAACAATTTCGTATGCGCGGTGATTAGCATCGGCCTTCATGGTGCGCGACCAATTTCAGTGTTTAGCCAAAAACCCACGGCCGGGCCGTGGGCTTTCGTATTGCAACATTTTCTTTCGTGGACAATACTCCCGTGAATTCCTCCGTGGAACTCATGGTACCACGTGACCATCCACGTCTATGGCTCCTGGCTCCGCGGGGACCCACGCGGCTGGCGATCACGCCATCATCGAGAACATGTGGATGGCGATTATAAAAATCCTCCGCCCAAAGGAAAATACGACGCCATCTACGCCCGGTCAAAAAAGCTGATGAAGCGCGCTCCAATTAAAATCGCGACTGATCTTCGGCAATTCGTCGCCAACATGTTTGCCGAAAAACTTCGCACCGACCAGATCGAAGTCCTCATCATTTCCGCCGACGCCAAGCACGTCCACATACTCGCCCGTTTTCCCGACCACAACCCCCGCTACTGGATCGGCTGGGCGAAAAAATACGTTACGCAAACTGTCAAAGCCCACAGCCCGGCCGTGGGCTTAAACCTCGCCAGCGGCGACGGCCTCTGGGCCAAACGCTCCCACCCCGAACCCATAGAATCGCGCCCACCAACTCCACACCTTCGGGTACATCCTAGACCACGCCAAAGAGGGGGCAAAATCTGGCGATTCGACAAACCCTCTTCGCCCGAAAAAGCTCACGGATAGCCGCCCTCGGCTGGCGTTATGCTGATTCCGCTGGATACGCACCGCGCAAAAATGATAAAATGATTCCAGAGAAAAGGCATCATGATTGGCTCTATCGCAAAATGGAACCGGAGCGAGATTGGGGCGAGACACTATGCTACTTGATGGATTAGCGCTTGGTGGTTACCGAAGTTTTGGCGATAAGCCACAATTCATTGCTCCGCTTGAGAAAATAAATCTTTTCATCGGACCGAATAATTGTGGCAAGTCGAACGTTCTTCGCTTTGTCCACGAACACTTCGCGGCTGTTGTGAGCTCGATAAAGGGCGCTATCCCAGGACCCAATAAGTTTGGACCACTTGACCGGCCTATTGCGCCCAATGCTGTACCGTTTGTCTTTGGGCTCGGTCAGCGCGAATCCAAATATACTCAACTACCAGAGGCCACCCGCCGCCACCCGATGCTAGAAAAAATCATAAAAGGGCTCTCGCACCCAACTGTTAGCGACATTGCATGGTTTCAATATGCGAGCAAAACGCAGGGTGAGAAACCACTCATCAATATTGAAGAACTTCGAATGCGACTTACACAGATACCAGGACTACGCGGAACGCAGGATTGGGAAAATTTTTGGCAGACTCTACACCCCGGAAGATATGGGGGAGGTTTCGAAACATGGTTCAATGATAGCATCACCATCCTATCCCGAGTTGGGCTGGAAGTACCCACAATCGCACTGGTTCCCGCAATTCGTGAGGTCGCGCATAAGGGAGACGATCGATTCGACCTCGGTGGCCTTGGCCTTGTACATCGCCTCGCGAAATTCCAGAATCCGGCACAGCAAGAACAGCAGGACAGGAAGAGTTTTGAGCAGATAAACCAATTCGTGCAGATCGTTACTCAGAATTCAACCGCGGCCTTGGAAGTTCCGTACAAACGCGACGAGATTCTGGTTCACATGGACAACAAGACACTGCCACTCTCTAGTTTAGGGACGGGGCTTCACGAAGTAATAATTCTTGCAACAGCGGCGACCATCACAGAGAAATCGATCCTTTGTATTGAAGAACCCGAGATACATCTGCATCCAAGATTGCAACGAGAACTATTGAAATATTTGGCTCACAAGACAGAAAATCAGTATTTTATCACAACGCACTCCGCGCATCTTCTCGATGCCGAAAATGCCGCCATCTTCCGTGTACATCTCGATGGCGGCTTCACAATAATTGACCGAGCGGTCAAGCCTTCTGAGAAGCGAAAAATATGTGATGATCTCGGCTATCGGGCTTCCGATTTACTTCAATCCAATTGCGTGATCTGGGTAGAAGGCCCGTCAGACCGCGTGTACTTAAATCATTGGATTCAAGCTGTAGATTCGACCCTTATCGAAGGAGTGAACTACTCGATCATGTTTTACGGCGGACGATTACTTAACCACCTGTCAGTGGATGATCCTGAAGTCAAAGAATTCATTTCGCTTCGCGCGCTTAATAGGAACCTCGTGGTCATCATTGATAGTGATATGAAATCCGGCAAAGACGAGATAAATCCAACGAAGAAGAGAATCGTTGACGAGTTTAACGCAGACCCGGGTGGCGGTTTTGCGTGGGTGACCCAGGGAAGAGAAATCGAAAACTATGTGCCATGCAAGCTCTTGTCTGAAAGCGTCGAGGCCATTCATAGCGGGTGCGGGGCGCGTACCGAAAGTGGACAATTCAAGCATGTGCTTCCATTCATAGGCGCTGGCAAGCATAACCGCGCTGACAAGATCAAGGTCGCACATGAGGTGGCTAGCCGCGAGGCGGACTTGACAAGGTTCGATTTGCGCTCGCGGATCGAGGCGGTCGTGGATTTTGCTAGACGAGCTAACCACCTCGCCCCGCGTGTAGTCCCGAAGTCCATTGCGCAAAATTAAGGTGGGGTTTTAGCGCCGACTCATACCGCCCCAAGGCGCTGGCGGATGAATTCGGCTCTGGCCGCCCGTCGCACGTCCCCTTCTAATTTCCTCCCCTGAATCTTCTGCAGATGCGCCGGCTGCGTCAGCAGGAAAAGCTCGTTGATCGTGCGAATGTCGATGTCTTTGATTCGGCCGAGGTTTACGCCCATTCTTAAATGCGATAGCAAAAAGAGTGTTTCGTCGCTGGCCATCAGACGAGCGGAGCGCAACAGGCCCAGGGCGCGGAAGACCTGGTTGTCCAGAGCGAGGGTGCGGTCGTTGAGCAGGACTTTGCGGGCGTGTTGTTCGTAGTCGATAATTTTGGGGATGACCAGGAGCTTGAAATCGCTGATGATTTCGTCCTCGGTTTTGCCGAGGGTGGTTTGGTTGGAGATCTGGTAGAAATCGCCGAGGGCTTCGGTGCCTTCGCCGTAGAGGCCGCGGACGGCGAGGCGTAAATCCTTGGCGGCTCGGAAAACTTTTTCGATTTCGCCGGTGAGTTTCAGCGCTGGCAGATGCAGCATGACCGAGACGCGGATGCCGGTGCCGACATTGGTGGGGCAGGCAGTGAGATAGCCGAAACGCGGGGAGAAGGCGAAATCGAGTTTGGATTCGAGCTTGTCGTCGATGGCGCTGATCTGCTGCCAGGCTTCTTCGAGTTGCAGGCCGGAGCGCAGGGCCTGGATGCGGAGGTGGTCTTCCTCATTGACCATGATCGAAAGGGTTTCGTTTTCGCCGATGGCTACGCCGCGCGCCCCTTCGCCGCTGGCCTGGTGCTTGGAAACCAGATGCCGTTCGACCAGGAGCTGGCGATCCATTTCCGGGGCAGCATCGATATCCACATAGAGCATCTGCGGGGCGAGATTCGAATTGAGAATTGTCTCGCGGATATTCTGTTCGAGCGTTTTGCGATCCGCCCGGCTGGCTTTAGAGAGAAACGGATGACCCCCGACATTCCGAGCTAATCGGATGCGCGACGAAATAACGATCTCGCTCATCGGGCCATTGCCACGGAGCCATTCGCCAGCTTGTTGAGTTAAATCCGAAAGCTTCATAAATGTGAACGGTGAACGGTGAACGTTGAACGCTGAAGAATTTTCTTCCCTTGCCGTCTTGCCGCCTTATCCCTTGTCTCTTTCATCTTATTCCTTGATCTCCGCATCGCGAATCTGGTCGCGCAGCTTGGCGGCCTTTTCGTAATCTTCGGCTTCAACCGCTTTCTGCAAATCTTTTCGCAATTTGGTCAGATCAACGCGCTTTTTCATCGGGACGCCGGCGTTCCCTAATCGGCTTGGCACTTTGCCAACGTGATGCGTCGCGCCATCGTGTGCCCGCTGCAGCAGCGGCGTCAAATCTTTCTCGAACAGATCATAGTCATGCTCGCAGCCAAACAGGCCGGTTTGCCGAAACTCCGACCAGGTAATCCCGCAATGCGGACAGGCGGCTTGTGATTCCTTGGCGATCCCCGAGTGAGCCATGACAAAATTCGTCAGCAGCTCGTTGATCGGCGTATGCGCTTTGATTGGAAATCCTTCGTTCTGGGCGGCACACTGCTCGCAGAGATGTTTCTCGATTTTTTTGCCGCCTTTAATTTCTGTGAGATGCACCGTGGCGGGTTTATTGCAGTTGTCGCACTTCATACGATTGAGCAATCGTATTTAGCCCAGTAGCGCAGGTCAAACGGCAAATAGAGACAAGAGACCCCTCAACAAGCTCAGGACAGGCCCTTCGACAAGCTCGAGACAGGCCGTTCGACAAGCTCACGGCAGGCAAGGCGGGCTCTGGTGAGCAGAATCGAACCGCAATAGAAGAGAAAATTCTTAGCGGTTGGGGCGCGAGCGGCGCAATGTAGCCAGCGCGGCGAGACCGAACAGCGAAATCGTGGCGGGTTCGGGGACGAGGAAGAGCGAGCCGTTGTCGATTTTGAAGAGCATGGCTTCACCGCCGCCGAGATAGAGATTGACGCGGAGGCGGCCACTGACAACAGTCGCTTCAATCGTATCGAGCAGCGCGCCCGTAGGATCGCTGGTGGGAGCCGTGCCAGCGGTTACGCCGATGGTATCAACAGCGCCCGTGATCGGATCGATGTATTGCACCAACTGGCTGGCGGCATTGGGGATGGCAAAGTCGAGGTGGATGTATTGCTCGCACTGCTGGGCAGTGCCCGTGGGCGTGGCGAGGGCATTAACCACCATGAAATAAATATCGTTGCTGTTGTAAGCAGTGGTTTGTGATTCGCCCAACGGGCGGAACCACGAAACCAGCACGTCTCCGGGGAGATAAATTCCCTGGTTAGGATCGTAATTGACGGTGTTGCCGATATTGCTGACGCCCCAGCCGGTTAGATATTTGTCATTAGCCTGGTAGGTCCATTTGCTGTAGGCCTGCGTGGCCGCGCCCGTGCCATCGACTACGAAGCCATTGGGCAGTGTGTTGTAGTTTTTGGTGAATGAGGATGGAGTGCCAGTGGAAAGCTGCTGCCCGCGAAGGAAGAGAATGTCCGGGGTGCCCGTGGACCAATCAAGATTGGGATTGGCGATCAGCGGAGTGAGATAAACCATGGATCGGCCGATATTCGCCGCTTCCTGATTTACATGTTGGACGGCGGTGTAAAACGGCGTGATCGCGTCCTGATTGCCATTGGTGTAAAGCTGTGAATCGCCGCCGTTGTACCAGAAATCCATTTGCATCTTGGCGTTGAAAGCCATGGCGGTGAATGTTTCCACCGCGTACTCCGTGGGCCCGGGGGTGCGCGTGCCGTCGTCGGTGACATACGTCTGGCGGTATTCGCCCCACTCGACGCTGTAGGTCGGGTCGGAGGCCTGATAACTGTTGTCCAGTGTCACGTCGCGGTAGAAGCGCATCTCTGTGTACCAGGAATCAAAAGGCGTGTTGAGAATCTGCGAATCGTCGGAAGCGCCGGCGTTGGAGGTGGTAAAGGGATACCAGTCGAAAGTGAGCGCATCGGGATGTGCCTGCTGAATGAAGCTGCTCACGGTCGTTCCGTTGAGCTGGTTCTGGCCGATGAAATTATTGGTGTAAACAATCGTATTATTGTAATTGGGGTCGGCGTTGACGTATTGAAATTCGCTGACGACCTGGGAAAAAACGGTGGGGTTGCTTTCCCAGTATTGCTCATCGCCGATCGCCATGCTGACGAGATTATTCAAATGCGGAACATCCGCGGAAACCTGATCGGGCAAGTTCCCCACATCCACGTTCCAGATGGCCCAGGGGACGTTGAGTTCTGAACTGATCGGGTAGTTCGAATCTTCGAAGATTGCCGTACCGGCATAATTGGGAACGGTGTAATTGGCCTGAACCACCCCTGGAACATATTGCCCGGTGGCCCCGTTTATGTGCCCATTGTAATAATATGGCGAGCCGGTATCGATGTCGGCCTGAAGCTGATAGCCATAATGCTGAAGCAGCGTATCGACTTTGCTTAACTGCCCAAAGGCTGGCATGGCCGACACAGCGGCAATGAGAAGCGAAAAGGCGCAATAAGCTTTTTTCATTTTCAATCCGCTCCAAGAATACTCCGCCCGACCTAAGTATTAGCCCACAAACAGCTAAGGGTCGAATATTTTTCGCATTACGGAATCGCCAGGACGACTTTATCGGACCGAATAAAGCTCAAGGGCCGGCCGTGGGCTTTAATAATCCAAGATTATAAGATGCACGTATGCAACGCCGTTCCAAGCCGCCGCTCCACCTGCAAGTCACCACACTGTGGGACTATCCCTCGCAGCACTACGGAGACAATCTGCAAGGCAATCCCGCTTACAAAGGCGCGACGCCCAGCTACATCATCTGGAATCTGCTGCAGCGCTATACCCAACCGAACGATCTGGTGATCGATTCCTTCGCCGGCAGCGGGACAACATTGGATGTAGCACGGGAACTGGGCCGCCGCGCCCTCGGCTACGATGTGCATCCCCAGCGAAAAGACATCTTTAAAGTCGATGCCCGCAAACTCCCGCCGGAGTTAACCAGCAAAGTCGATTTCGTTTTCATAGACCCCCCCTACTCCACACACATCGACTACGGCCCCGACCCGCGCGATATTGGCAAACTGTCCGCTTCCGGCAACGAATATTTCGCCGCCATGAAACAGGCCATCTCCGAAATTCATCGTGTGCTAAAGCCCGGCAAATTCATGGCCCTCTACGTCTCCGATTCCTACGAGCACGGCAAAGGCTTTTACCCAATCGGCTTTGAACTCTTCTCCATCCTGCGCGAATTTTTCGAACCGGTGGATATCATCTCCGTCACCCGGCACAACAAAACCCTGGAAATGGGCAACTACCGTAAAGCCGCCGAAGAAGAAAATTTCTTCCTGCGCGGATTCAATTACCTGTTCATCATGCGGAAAAAAACATAGTCACGATTCATTTGATTGATCGATTCAACTTTGAATGCTGGTGCCAAACCGCTTTTTGAACTGAAGGTAATCTGATCCATTGATGATGCCATTACCATCGTAATCAAAAGCAGGGTTATAAAGAGAACCGCCAGACGTCTGGCCATAACTGCTCATAAAAGCAGTGTAATCTGATTGATCCACGGTCCCGTTGCCATCGATATCGCCAAACAGTCGATAGAAAGTAAATGTCTGGTTTCCGCCGGTCATCTGCATGTTGGTCGCAATCGCGGTTACATCCGAAGCGATGATCGTCAGATCATAATTTCCATCCGGCAATGATCCGCCGGTGTAAGAGGGGAACGTAATATTCCAGGTCAATCCGCCGTCGGGGCTGTTTAGCGCGACATTCATCGGCAGCGATGTGCCGCCGCTCAATTGCTGGGCGATCGAAATAGCGCCGGGTACAAGCGCGACCGCCTGCGGAAATTTCACCGTCACCAGATTGTCCATGGAGCGCTGCGCTGCTCCGCCATTAGCTGAAATCGCCGGCGTCAGGGATGGCACTTGCAGCTCATAAACCGATCCACCCCCGTAGGCTCCGCCGTAATCAGTGATTCCATAGAGATTCCCATCGGGTCCGAATGTCATCGCGCCGTAAGGCCATTCTCCGGCGGATTGATTGAAATCGGCAAGCATGACAATGCTGCTAGCGCCATGGGGCAGCTCATAAACAATGCCATCACCATTCTGGTCATTGGTTACATGAAGCGTGGTGCCAAAAAGATTGCCGTTGCCATCCATGACCAATCCCGCATATGGAAGCGAGCCATTTTCTCCCGTGAAATTCACCAGGGTAGTGATATGGCCCTGAGAGAGTTCGAACAGAGTTCCGTCGTTGTATGTGCCTCCCTGATAGGTTGTGCCATAGAGGTTGCCTTGTGCATCGGCCACTAATGCATTGGTGGGGTATTCCCCATCGGGACCCGCGAGCGAAATGATGGTTTTATAAACCCCTGCTGAGGTCACTTCATAGATTGTTCCTGCATTGAAATCACCACCAAATTCTGTAGTTCCAAACAGATTGCCAGTGGAGTCGCGATACAGTCCTCCAAAGGGCGTGTCTCCGCCTGAAACTCCGCCAATAGATGCCAGAGTTTGCACACTGGAAGAATTGGCGGGTAGTTCAAAAACGGTTCCTGAATCGTATTCTCCGCCGCTAGCGGTGGTTCCATAAAGATTTCCAGCCGAATCAATGATTACTCCCGACAACGGATACGATCCGTCCGTGCTCGCTAAAAAATTGATTGTTGTACTCCCCTTGGCGAGTTCGAAAATGGTTCCTTGATCGTCGCTGCCGCCGAATTCGGTGGTTCCAAAGAGATCACCATGAGCATCGATCGCCAGCGTGCCGGAGGGTTCCAAATTAGACACTGTCGCAGGAAATGAGGCCAGCGGAATAGCCGACTTGGTTCCCGCTGGAATTTCAAATAGGGTGCCATTGCTTGGAGCATTGGTATTCACGCTGCCATTGGTTACCCCAAATAAATCTCCCGCCGAATCTGAGATAAGAGATCCGATCGTGTAATTCCCATCCAACGACCCCAGCGATTGCAGAGAAAAGCCCCCGACTGACGCCGTGATGGAGGTGGAAACAATTGAAGGAAGATTTCCATCAATAGCTTTAAGCGTATATGTCCCTGGTTCTGAAAATATCAGATCAGAAAACGTTGCCACGCCGTCTGCCGCAGCGACTTGGGTCGTTCCGTCGAGATAAGCACCCTGAGGACCAGACGCGATGGAAAGAGTTACCATGCTTGTATCGTTTGGGACGGTTGCGCCATACAAATCTTCGACGCTCACTGCAATATTGGGATAAGCGGGAACGCCTGCGATGGCATTGGTTGGTTCTGGCGTGTACGCGATTTGAGAGGGGCGGCCGGTGATTTGAAAATACGCGCTGGCACCCGTGAGAATATCCGGGTTATAGGCCATCAGGATATAAGTTCCGTGCTGGCTCAGTGTGAGATTGTTGAAAGTCACCACGCCGTTGACCGCATTTACAGTGGTGATCCCGCTCATTGTGCCGCCCGCAGGACCGGTATCGATTGCAATGGTGATGCTGGCGTTGCTCGATGTATCAACCGATCCATCTGCTTTTTCAATCGATACCGTAATGGGCGCCAGCGCTGTATTAATCACGCTGTCGCCTGGCTTGGTCGCGAAGACCAACTGATCGCCCGTAACCGAGAAGCTGTTGGATATAAGCGGCGGCAGCGATCCATCGCTGGCCTTGAGCGTGTAATCGCCTGGCGTCGCAAATGACAAATTGCTAAACGTCGCAACGCCGCCATTCGTTGTGGCGTTGGTTGTCCCTGACATACTGCCCGGCCCGGAATTAACCGAAAGGGAAACAGTCGAATTCACATTGGTTATAAAATTGTTGTACGCGTCTTCAACGGCAACGATTACCGCATGAATAAACGGCGCGGTTACATAAATATTTGTCGGCGGTTGAATGAACACCAGCTTCGATGCGGCCGCCGGCACCACCGTGAAAGAACCCGACACCGCACGAGAAAGCGAGCCATCGGTAGCGGTGAGATAATAATTTCCCGCCTGTGTTAAGACTAAATTGCTGATCGTCGCGACTCCGTTTACTGCCGTCACAGTTTTAGTGTCACTGTTTATAACGCCATTGGGTCCGGTGACAGTTAGCATGACCTGCGAGTGATCCGCTGTCACGGTATTGCCGCTGGCATCCTCCACATTCACGGTGATCTGCGGCAGTGATACTCCCGCAGTAGCGCTGGTCAACGCGGTTGAAGTGAACGCCAGATGCGACGCCGGTTGATATCCCGCCAGACCCGCAACCAGCAGATTGGCGATCGGCGTCCCCAAACCTGTTGCAAGATCGTATCCCGGACCGGCGGCAAAGCCGTTCGAACCGGAAGTCACATCATGAAAATTGGAGGCAGGCAATTGATACAAAGTTGGCAATGTCATGGTCGCGCCGTCCAGCGAGGATTGATTCCCCAACATCTTGCCCTGATCCGCGATCGCAATTAATCCCGCCCACATCGGCGAGGCCAGGCTGGTTCCGCCAATCTGTAAAAATGAGCTATCGTTATAAAAAGTATCCAGGACATATACCCCCGTGACAGGATCGCCATCCATCGACACATCCGGCGACGTGCGATTCGTTGCGCTGATTTCATTAACCTTCCCCGCCTGATACGAGGGCTGCTGCTGATAATAACTCACTCCTCCCCCACTATCCGGCCAGGCGGATTCCGATGCATACGTCCCCGCAGAATTAATCGTCAAGGATGTCGCGCCCACGCCAATTACGTTGGGCGAAGTCTCCGGGAACTGCGGCAAGCCACCCGCATCTCCTGATGAACCTACAAAGGTCACTCCCTGATGTCCCGCAGGAGTCGTGAAATAGCTGTCGAATTGCTGTTCTCCCTCAAATTCAGAGCCTCCCCAGCTCATGTTCACCACATCCACACCGGGATAATTGCGCGCTGTATCAACTGCCTGCATCAAGTCAGCAAGGTCCGAAGAATTGGCTTCGAACAGCACGATATTTGCTTTAGGCGCAATCGCGTGTGCCCACTCCACATCGATGGATTCTTCAATATCCCATGTTCCCGCGGTGGCATTATCCGGCACCGTGCTTTGCCCATATTGATTCACGACGTTCAGAGTGGGACCACCATTGGCATTGAACTGAGGAAGCCCCATCACAGAGCTGAAATAATCTGCATCAAAAACGATGTTGGGATCGTTGTATGCATCGACGACTGCGATGGTCTGCCCCGTCCCGTCGCCGGAATTGCCAAAAAATGAAATGCCGTTGACGCCATATGCTTGGCGAATCTGCGAAGCGGTGAAAGGTGCGCTCAGCGTTGACGTTAATGCTGTGGATAGATTCCGTGCAATGGGAACCAGTCCCTCTTCCACAAAGCTGGGTGTTCCGGTGATTTGTGTTGGCACGTTCAGTAATGCAGCGCTGAGAAGCGTTCGTTTCTCCAGGGAATCTATATGATAAGAATTCTGTCTCGGCCGACGCCGTTTTCTCAAAGATGCGTAAACCCCCATCGCTGCCAGCGATGCCGCTCCGCTGAGCGGTTCTGGCGTATAGACGATCAAAGTCGTAAATCCATCGCCCGCTCCCTTGTACGCTGGATCCGTGCTATCGATATCGAGATCATTGCCAGCGAAATCCAGGGTATTGCCCCCCAGCGTGTTGTATTCGCCGATATCAAAAACTGTCTCGCCAGGCTTAGTGGCATGAATTGAAATAGAAGCCAGCGGAATATCGCGCACGGCTCCCGCGACCGTTCCCTCGGGTCCCGACAAATCGGTAATCGCCGTTCCTTCTAGAAACGATGCAGCGGAAGCGGTAATTGTCGTCAAACCAGGCCCACCAAATGACGAATCATCACTTCCCGAAACGATACTGGCGGTCATCCCGCTCGCGGCGGAAACCGAAACTCCCGCATTGAAAAGCCCTCCATCGGCTGCGACCAGCGAGTTGCTTGAGCCGCTAAGCGTTTCCTGCAGGTAAATTTCAACCGTAGCTGTGGATCCAGGCGTCGATATAACTGTTGACGGCAGCGCAACATACGAATACACGACAGCCGCCGGCGCCCAAGCCACCTGCAAAAGAAGGCAAATGCAGACAATCGCTATCCCACGGGTAATACTTTGATTGACCATTGCTGAATCCTCCATCCCGGCCCTATAGGCCATATCCCAAGTAATAGATGCGTCGCCAACTATTATTCGCAATGTCCACCGACTGATTGCCAAAGTGGATTTGGGTATGGATGGCCACTAACTTTGATTATTGACCGGTTATTTGCATATTCAGCAATTGATAGAAAGCAGCCAAGGAAGAAAATTTCTTTGAGCGTTTCAATTATCTTTTTATTCTGCGAAAATTTTAAGTTCCTATGTTTTCTCCATCTATGTCGGTTCGAAATGTCTTGATTACGGGTTGCAGCACGGGGATTGGTCGCGCCTGTGCGGTGCGGTTGGCGCAAGAGGGATTTAATGTCATCGCCAGCGTACGGAATGAAGCGGATGAAGCTTCTATTCGCGCAGATACAGATGCGGGGGTGTTTCGCACAATCCGTCTCGACGTGACTGATGCGCAATCCATCTGTCAGGCACGGGAGCAGATGATGGAAATTGTGGGTGATGGAGGGCTGTATGGCCTGGTCAACAACGCCGGCATTTGCGTGGTCGGGCCAGTGGAGTGCGTGAGCATGGAAAACTGGCGGCAGCAATTTGAGGTGAATCTCTTTGGGACCGTTGCCGTGATCAATGCAATGCTGCCGTTACTGCGAAAATATCCGCGCGACGCTGCACAAGGTGATGCGCGGATTATCAATATCAATTCCGTATGCGGCGAGATCGCCACGCCGGTGTTTGCCGCCTATAGCGCCAGCAAATTCGCACTGCGGGCGATGAGCGATTGTTTGCGATTGGAGCTGCGCTCGCAGGGAATCCATGTTTGCAGCCTGATGCCGGGGACGATTCAGTCTGAAATCTGGCGGAAGGAGAAAGAGGGAATTCAGGCCATCTGTGACAAACCAGTTGCGCGCGAGGTTTATCCCAAATTGATCAAGAATGTTTCGGACTACGTGTTCCTGTGTGCCGACTCGGCCATACCAGCCGATCGCGTCGCTTATGCGGTGCAGCGGGCACTCCAAAGCCGAAAACCCAAGGACCGCTACAACGTCGGATGGGAAGCCCACATCGGCGCATGGACGCGGCGATATTTCCCCGAGCGAGTATTCCAATTTCTACTCGGACGAACGCTGGGGGTACCGACGTGCGAAGAATAGCCTGAATTTATTTGGATGGCTTGGTGGTCGCCGCCCCGGTCTTCTCGAAATTCAGTGCCGCGGAATTCATGCAATAACGCTGGCCAGTGGGCGTTGGGCCATCGTCAAATACGTGGCCTAGATGCGACTCGCAGTGCGAGCAAACGACTTCTTCACGCTGCATGCCGTGGGAAGAATCAAGGCGAGTGCTGACGACGCCTTGAGCGATGGGCGCGGAAAAGCTCGGCCAACCACAGCCGGCATCGAATTTAGTGTCGGACGCGAAGAGCGGTTGGCCGCAAACCGGGCAGCGATAAAGGCCCTGGCCGTGCTCGTTGTAATATTTCCCGGTGAACGGCCGCTCGGTGGCAGCATGGCGGGAAACCTCATATTGCTCGGGCGATAAGCGGTCGCGCAGCTCGGCATCGCTGAAAGATTCGGTAGGTTCGAGCAGCTCAATAAAAGCGGTGGATTTATCAACCGTCGGCTCGGTCTTTGAATCAATCGGGCGACTCAGCGCGGCCTTGCGCTCGGCGGCGGCTTGGTCGGCAAGTTTGGTGTGCACCTTCGCTGGCCCGACATGGCAAAAGCCGCCATCCCCCTGCTTCTCGAAATACTGCTGATGATATTCCTCCGCACGATAGAAAACAGTGTTGGGAACAATCTGCGTCACAATTGGGTTTTTGAAAACGTGCTGCGCGTTGACTTCCTTGACCGATTCCTCGGCGATTTTTTTCTGATCTTCGTCGTGATAGAAAATCACCGAGCGATAATTTGATCCAACGTCCGGCCCTTGCCGATCAACCGTGGTTGGATCGTGGCTGGTCCAGAAGACATCGAGCAATTCGGCATAGCTGACTTTGGTCGGATCGTACGTCACCAGCACGCACTCGGCATGGCCGGTGGTGTGGGTGCAGACATCTTCGTAAGTCGGGTTTTTCGTCGTGCCACCCTCGTAGCCGACGGCGGTCGCGATAACGCCCGGCGTGTGGCGGAAGGCGGATTCAGTTCCCCAGAAACATCCACCGGCAAAGGTGGCTTTGCGATAGAGATACGGTCCGAATTTTGGATTGGTAGGCATAGTGGTGGTTCCTGTACTCACGGCAGCGCCGTAGGTCTGCGTCTGGTTATGATAACCAATGAACCAGAGCAATGACGCGGCCAAAACGAAGCCGAGTAATGCGAATTTCATATTAATTATATGGATGAGAGTGAAATAAGTCGCAGAACCGTATTGGCGTTCCCTCTCCCTTGTACTCAGGGGAGGAGTTAAATCGAACGCTGAATTCTGAACGTTGAACGCTGACAAAGACGCCAGCACGTTTTCCCTCCCCTTGTACTCAGGGATAGGGAGGGGGAGGGTTTCAGCGTTCTACGTTCAGCGTTCAGCGTTCAGCGCTCTCTCATCACCTCCACCTCCGCTCTCCCCCTGAGTACAAGGGGAGGGAGATAGCTCTCGGCGGCCACGGCTATTTGGATGTGCGCAGCTTCTTTCGCGATTCATCACAAAACTCGCAGCCACCACGGCAAAGTAAAGCAGCAGGATCATCACGGAGTAATTCGAGGGCGACCGCGACTAAATCCTGGGAGCGCATCAGCAACATGCGAGCGTTACCCAGACGACTTTCTCTAATTTGTCCGCGTGCTCGCAATGGCGCATCAACAGCATTAAATCCATTACTGCAGGGCGGCCGACGAAGCGTGATTCTTCTTTCGCCATGATCATCAACGACCGTCGTAATCCTCGTGCGATTCAAATAAGGCAAACGCAAGAATTCCTCGGCAATATGAATCGTGGAATTAGCAGTGTGATCCACGCCGATCAGCAGAACCCAGGCATTATTTTTCCATAGTCTCCAGATCGGACTGCATTCGCCGAATGCATTTATATTTTCGTGGCCAGACAATACTTCTTCTGCCATCGGTCCAACGCCAGCCACCGAATGCGTGGGATGATTGCTACGAATCACGCCAGGTATTTGTCGGAATGTTTCGGTGATGATGCCGGTGAGCGAGCGCGTTTGATCTCGCTGCCAGGGCAATTCCCCATAATTAAACGTCGGCACAAAGCATCCGCCGTCAGGGCCAACGGCCTCCATCAACGCTTGTACAACGCCGGCCGGTCCATCTTTAACACTGCCGATACTTTTGTAAGAGCTATGCACCAATAGCAGATCGCCCGATGCAATCCCCAGCTCGCGCAAGGTATGGAAAATGTCGTTACTTTTGATTTCCAATTTGCCAGCAGATTAAGATTTCACCTGTGAGTATACCGGAGCCCGGCTCAGCTGGTTGGCATAATGATCGTGGCAATACCCTCTGCGATGAGTTTCGCTTTGGCGAAGCTATCGGCGAATACGAGCGAGCCATCGCGCTCAGTCCCGATTTTGCCGAAGCCTACAGCAACATGGGGACCGCATTGCGTGATTGCGGTCGAATTGAGGAGGCGATTGCAGCACACCAGCACGCGCTCCAACTCCGCCCCAACCTCGCTGAGGCGATGAACAACTTAGCAATAGCTCTGCGCGACACAGGACAATGGGAAAAGGCCCTGCAATGCTGCCGCCGAGCGATTGAGATGAAACCAGATTACGCCGAGGCCCACGCCAATCTCGGCGTAATCCTGGCGGAGATGGAGCAATCCGAAGAAGCGATCGCTGCATGTCGTCGCGCCGTCGCACTTCAGCCCAAACGTGGCGTACTGCAGTGCAATCTCGGGATGATTCTGCTCAAGCTGGGGCATTACGAAGAAGGTTGGCCGCAAGTTGAGTGGCGCTATTTTGCCGACCCGCGTTATCCCGCGAGGCAGATTCCCAAGCCGCGATGGTATGGCGAGGACCTGCAAGGCCGCACGCTATTGATCCACGCCGAGCAGGGATTCGGCGATACCATTCAATTTGCGCGCTATGTCCCACTCGCCGTAGCGCACGGCGGCCGAGTGATTTTCGAATGCTATCCCGAGCAGCGTTCGCTGTTTGAATGCCTGCCCAATGTTTCCCAATTCATCACCGCAGGCGAGCCGCTGCCGGAATTCGATTTGCATTGTCCGATCATGAGTTTGCCGCTGGCGTTTCGCACCACATTGGATTCGATTCCCACGCAGCCATACCTTCGACCCGATCCAAAACTTACAGAATATTGGCGGCATCGAATCGACGCTGTGCACGTGTATGGCAAACCATCGCGGCGAAAAATCGGCCTGGTCTGGGCCGGCAAGCCAACGCATACCGATGATCGCAATCGCTCGATGGGGCTGAGTCAATTAGCACCGCTGGCCCAAGTGGATGCGACGTTCTATTCCCTGCAAAAAGGCATTGCCGCGGAGCAGGCCAGCACACCGCCAGCAGGAATGGTCCTTCACGATTTCAGCAATGGATTTTCGGATTACGCGCAAACTGCTGCATTCATCGCCAATCTCGATCTTGTCATTGCCGTGGATACATCCGCCGCTCATCTCGCTGCCGCGATGGGCAAGCCCGTATATATGCTACTACCTAAAATCGCGGATTGGCGATGGATGATCCAGCGCGAAGATACGCCGTGGTATCCGACGATGAGATTATTTCGCCAACAAAATTGGCGTGACTGGAGCTACCCAATCGAAAAAATCGTCGCGCTACTGAACGACAGTCAGGAATTTTAGAATTCCCAGAATCCCCACACATACAATCGCTGCTAGCGCGAATCCCCCCCAGTGCACCAACCGAGGATGTTTTTCTTCCCAGTGATTAGCCTGCGTATTGCCCATGTAAACAATCGGCACTCCCGCATCGATCAATTTCTGTTCCTGTCCGACTGGCGTTTTAATCAGCAGAAAAAAATCATCCACCTGCTTGCGCGGCGGCGCTGGCGTGAACAACGAAACCAACACCATGACCGCTACTCCAGCAGGCAAATAACAAAGCATCAGTTCATACACATATTGCTCGCGCCCATAAATCCCGAGCCACGCCGCATGAATTCCCAAATCAGTTCGCCCGAGCATTCCGATCGGCCCAAAAATCGCCCAGACCACAAACAGCACCGCGACACCCGCCCAAGCGCCGGCGCTATTGGTTCGCCGCCACAATACGCCACCCCACATCACAACGCCCATGATTGAGGCGAATTGCAGAAGCATGGTTAGGGCGTTGGCTACGTCGGCCAGCGATTTGGCCAGAAACACGCCGATGGCAACGAGGAAGATTCCGGCGATCCGGCCGATGGCGAGGACTTCACGATCACTGGCCTGCGGGCGAATGAATGCCAGATAGATATTTCGTGACGCCAGGGCAGAGCCATTGACCATCTGAGAGGATAGGGTCGCCATCTGGGCGGAGAAAATCGCGGCGAACATCAGGCCCAGCATGCCGTGTGGCAACAGGTATCGCATGGCCGTTCCAAAGGCATATTCGCGCCCATTCGCTAGTGCCGCGGTTTGCGTTTGGGTAACGTGGCCCTGCGCTACCAGTCCGGCGAGAACAATTCCAGTGAATACCCAACCCATGGCGCAAAAGCGTTTGATCACTGTGCCATAGGTGTAGCCGACGCGGCCCTCGAATTCGGTTTTGCCGGATGCGAAATCTGCCAGTAATCCCGGCTGTGCGAGAAATCCGACCAATGCTGTCAGCGACATCGCCATCACCCACTTGCCGGTGAATTCATGGCCGGAAACCGTCAGGGCAAATGCAGATGCTGGGAGCACGTGATGCAGTGCTGCAAATCCTCCCGCTGCATGCAATCCAAACGGCAGGAGTAGCAGCGACATAATCACGATCAGCGGGCCTTGAATCGCTTCAGTTACGACCGTTGCACGCAACCCACCCGCGAATCCATAAATCACAAACACCACCGTCATCGCGTAGATCGTCCAACTCTCATTAAAAGCGCCGTTGGTAATCGAATGCACAATCGTCGCTGTCCCCTTGAGCACCACGCCCATCGCCACTGACATCTTTAAAACCCCCATCACTGAATACAGCCCGGCCAGCGATTCGTCATACCGAGCGCGAAAAAAATCCGCCACGGTCAGAAAACGGCTGCGGCGAATGTATGGCGCAAGTAACCAGAAAATTGGCGTCAGCGGCAGAAATAAATAGGTGTACCAAATTCCGGAAATGCCCTTGGCATACGCCCCGCCAATCACGCTCACCGGCTCATCGGCGTGCGAGGCTGAGCCCAGCGCATGCATCATCATGTAAAACTTGTTGAACTTGCGCCCGCCGGCATAGTAATCGCCTGTATTGCGAATCTTGCGCGCTTGATAAACCCCGACGCCGAGCGTGGCGATCAGATAAATCGCGATGACGAAAATATCGATGTACCACTCTCCCATTGTGCGCTTATTTCACAGTCGCTTGGATAACCAGATGCCCGCTCATCTCCGATAGATCAATCGTCTCGCCATTGATTTTCAAATTATGCCCTGCGGCTCTGGCAGTAACGAGCTTGTGGCCATCTGGCAAACGCAGGCGCAGATAAGTCGCTTCGCGCTCGCCCGCAGGCAAATCAATCTCCGCGAGCACTTGGCCATTTGCCAAATGTGATTGCACCGTTATCGACATCTCTCCAAATGCCGTCGGCGCGTTGTGCACGGAAATGGTTTTTCCATCCACCAGCCAGCTTCTTGGCGTGGCAAACATCAGCCGCAATGTATCGGGTTTGCCATCATCATTCAGATCATAATCCTGAATCAGCAGATAGCGCAGCTGCTGCAGAAAGCTAGCATTGCCGGCGCTATTCGGCGGCAAATACATCTGCCGACCGTATTGGTCCACCGGATTCAGCGATGAACCCTCGCAATCAATAAACGTCCCGCGCGTCATCCCCTGCGCCAGCTTTGCATAAAATGTCAGCAGCGCCCGGTCGGGTTCATCGCGCTGATCCATCAGCAGCGCGTAGCGCATCCCATATAAATCATTCAACCTCGGCCCGGCTACATAAAAATCCAATCCATAGGCCCTGGCCCGCAAGATGCCCATGCAAAGCCCGCCCTTCTCCTGCAGGTAATGCACGATATCCGTCGCCGTTGGCGAATCGGCTCTGAAAACACCCGAGCCGAGCACATATTCGATCATCAGATTCCAGTACGATCCCATCGTCGTGCCCCAGATCGGATCGTGCGGGCTCTCCTCGCCGCTGAGCGCGATCGGCACGAAGGGCGGATTCACATCCGTCCGCGTCGCTTTAGCAATCGCATCCAGAATTACCTGCCGATACTCGGCGGCGGTTTTGGCCAGATCGGCTGCGCGCTCATGCTCGCCCAGATCATCCAGCAATACCGACATATCCCGCAGCGCGCGCCAGCAGTTGGAATTGGAATTCAGCGAATAGACCATTGTCGCGATATCGCCGCAATATTTTTCGCGCGGTAGCATGCCGGTGTCCTTCTGCCGCCCATCCAAAATCACTTTTAATTCTTTCTCCCACAATGGCCGAATGGAACGGACATAATGCTCGTCGTGCGTCAGACGATAATAATCCGCCAGCATTTGCAGCTTGAACGCAGCTTGATGAAATTCCAAACCCTTGCGCGTGAATTTGAATTGCGGGATCATCTCAGCCCGCGCGTCATCGGCGTGGCCCCATATCGTGGTCGCGCGCACCGTATCGCCACCCTCGCCAATATAAATATTCGCATATCCATTGCTCGCGCTGTAGCGGATCACATTTCCATCTTTTAATTCCTCGTTCCCAATCAACAGCGCCCGCGATACATGATTCACCAATGCTTCCGGCGTGCTGATCTCCATTCCCTTGTGCAGAAAATCATTCCAGGTTTTGGCGCAAAGTTGACGCTGCTGCTGATAAACCTCGGGCGTCAGTTTTCCCAGCAGCGACGCATTGCCGTCCTTAGTAAAAATCGCCAGATAGGCAGAGTCGCCGACCTTCAGCGGCGCCATGATCGCCCGCCGGCCGGGGTTGATTCCCCATTGCGGATAGATCGCTCCCTGCACCTGCTTATCCACATCGACTAAAACCCCACTTTCAATATGCAGCGGCGAATATCCTTCAAACTGCGCTTCGACTTTTGCGTTGTACTGCTTGCTCGCGACTGCGGTGTTAGCTTCTGATTCCACGCCTGGTACTGGCACGCGTGCCTTGGGCTCGGCGGGCATTTTCGCAATGCCGCCGTAGGTCTTCCCATCCGATTTCAGCAGCGTGAATTTCACGAAAATTGCCGCATGATCCGCGAGTTTCGGATCGGTGCTGCAAAATACTTCCTCGGCAAACGTGCTGCCTTGCGATGTATAACTGCTCTGTACAATCGGCAAATAGCCATCGGCATATACCGGCCCACTCAGACGTGCCGGATCGCTCCCATACATCTCGCGCTTGTCGCCCAGATAAAACGTGACTGGCGTGCCAATTTCATTCCGCCAATCTGGCTGACGGCCGAGTGCATTCACGGCTGATCCATTCCCCACCAACCTTCCCTTGGCCGGATTTGCTGGCGCACAAAGCACAATCGGATACACATGAAAATCCGCATCCACATACCGCAACGGCGGCATCGCATCGCGCAGAAACGCATAGCTTACCCCACCCGGCTGCGCCAGCGCCTCATCCCCCAGAATATCCCGATCTGACGCCCCCACTTGCCCTAGCGTCGGATAATGAAAACGCCCGCCGCTTGCGGGTTCGCCGTTTCCCGGTGCGAATTTTTCCACACACACTTGATGCGCACACCCGCTGATAGCCAATCCAATTAAGAGAACGCGAAGATCGCCAAAGCGCGAAAAGAGACGCGAAGAAGACTCACGCAAAACAGCCGAGGTCTTTTCATTTCCCGTCCCCTTGTACTCAGGGGGAGGGGTAGGGAGGGGGTCGTTAATGAACGCTGAATGCTGAACGCTGCATTCGAATGCGCTCAGGCCAGGGAACTTTGAAGAAGAACCCCCACCCCTGCCCTCCCCCTGCGTACAAGGAGAGGAAGCAAATGCAACATTCTTCGCATCTTTCTTCGCGCTTTCGCGATCTTCGCGTTCTCTTTCTTCACCCAACATTTCAAATCGATATGCCATAAAAAACCTCTTCAAACTTTTGCTCTTCAAGCCCTTGGCCTTTCCCTCCGCTTGTATTCGCCGCTGCTTCTATTATCTAGTAGACTCGAATGAAAATGTGCGTTTTCCGCATCATGGAATAATCAATCATGCCCGCAGAAGTTTTTGCTGATAACAATGTAATCGCCTCGCCTCACTCGCGCGCCAATGCCGCCGCTGCTGAAATTTACGCCAATGGCGGCAACGCTTTCGACGCCGCTGTCGCGACTTGCCTGGTTCTCTGCGTGATCGCTCCGCAATCCGTTGGCCTGGCTGGATACGGCGGAACCTGCATCGCTTACCTTGGTAAAAAGAAAATTCCCGTCGCCATCGATTTCGATTCGCGCGCTCCGCTGGCATACCACGATGAAATTTTCGCCGACCCCGCCACGCGTCGCTTCGGGTTTCTCGCCGTCACTGTTCCCGGCGTCGTCGCTGGCCTGGATTTTATT
The DNA here is from genome assembly GCA_036490535.1 of Tepidisphaeraceae bacterium. Lineage (GTDB taxonomy): Bacteria > Planctomycetota > Phycisphaerae > Tepidisphaerales > Tepidisphaeraceae > DASXDR01. Next base: position 77,882 of record DASXDR010000028.1, read on the forward strand.
CTGCGCGAATATGGCACCATTTCTTTCGCTGCCGCCCTCAAACATGCCGCCCGGATCGCCACCGAAGGCTTTGTTCCTGATCCCATCTGCTACAAGGAAATGCAAGCCTTCACCGAGCGCGGCGATGAATCTTCCCAACGCGCCTTCTTTGGCGACGCCGGCATCCCCGCTCCAAACGTACATTGGATTCCCTGCGACCTCGCGCACACCATGGATCGCCTCATCAATTACGGCCCTGCGGACATGTACCGCGGCCAGCTCGCTGACGAAATTATTTCCTTCGTCCGTTCCAACGGCGGCATTCTCACCAAACAGGATTTCGACCAATACACCGCGCAGCTCGTCGATCCGCTCCACATTTCATATCGCGGCTACGATCTTTTCACCCCGCCTCCTCCATCCGGCGGTCTGACCATTTTCCAAGTCCTCAAAATCCTCTCGCATGTCGATCCCAACAAGTTAAAAAAATTCGATGCCCGCTCCCTTCATCTAGTCGCTGAAGCATTGAAAATCGGTTGGAAAGATCGCGATCTTCTCGGCGATCCCGATTTCACCGCCCTGCCCATCGCTGACCTGCTCGGCGACGCCAAAGCCAAAGCCGGCGCTGCCGAAATCCTCACCGGCAAAATCGGCAGCACTTCCACCAAAGCCGATTCCGGCATCCACACTGTCAACATCTGCGCTTTCGATTCCGACCAGAACGCTGTCTCTCTCACCGCTACCACCGGCTTTCTCTTCGGCTCCCAGTGCGTGGTTCCCGGCACGGGCCTGATCCTCGGCCACGGCATGTCACGCTTTGACTTCATCAAAAATCACCCCAACGCCCCCGCTCCCGGTAAACGCATGCAACACAACATGGCCCCCTGCCTCGCCATCAAAAATGGTCGTCCGTCTTTCATTATCGGCCTCCCCGGCGGCACCCGCATCGTCTCCGTCACCGCCCAGATGGTTGTCGAATTGATCGATATGAATATGTCGCCAAGCGATGTGACATCGGCCTCGCGAATTCATACCGAAGGCGCTGAACCACTCACCATCACCGACAACATGCCCGAACCGCTGGTTACGGGTTTAACCCAGATCGGCCACAAACTATCCAAAGAAAGAACCGTCGGCGGTCCATCGAACGCAATCGCTATTCATCCCGACGGAAAAATTTTCGCTTCAACCACCGCCCGCCAGGAAGCGTGGGTCCCCACGGAGCGAAGCTGATCCTTTATGGTTACTGATGGGGCTTCGATGATTCAATTCTTAATCCGTGTTCATTCGGCTCTGTTGAAAACCTCCTTCGAGCCAATAGCCGGCGGTCAACGACCGCAGGAATTTCGGGGAATTCCGGGACTCGTTGAGTCCCGCCTACTGAAATAAGAGAGGTTTTCAACGGAGCCTGTTCATCCGTTGCTAAATTGTTCTCCCATCCCCCCATGCATCCTCGGCCCCGCCGGCTGCTTCTGAATTATCTCCGCCTCGCTATCCAGCATCTCCTCCCACCGCTTGCCCACCATCTCGCTCGGCAAAATCTGCTCTGCCAACTGGATAAAACTCAGATAATGCCCATGCTCGCTCGCCCATAAATTTTGATAGAGCTTTTTCAATTCCGCGTCCTCGCACGCTTCTCCCAGCAAATAAAAACGCTCGCACGATCGCGCTTCGATCAGCGATGAAATCATCAGCCGATCCACCAGTTCCTCCGTGCCCAATCCCTTCCGAACCAAACTATGCAGGGCATTGGCATAAGGATTCGAATGTGACTTGGTCAGCTTGCCGCCCCGCCGGGCCAGCAGTCGGCAGACGACGGCCAGATGATCCACCTCATCGCGCGCGATTGCCGTCATTGCCGTCACCCAATTCTCCGGCGGCCTCGGCTCGGGCCAGCGATTCAAAAGCTCCAAGGCATTGCTCGCCGCCTTCTTTTCCAGATGCGCATGATCATTGAGCAGTTCTAATGGCCGTTTCAGCACTTCGGTGGCCCATGCCGTCGGCGTCTGATATCGCAGCGGAAGATCGGCTTGCGCTTTTGACATAATCAATCCATGATCGGCAATCGCCGAATACGATAACGTCCATCCTCAACGACAATGATCGCGCCGTTGTCTAACGCACTGGTCGCAATCGCATCGGAAAGGATTTTCGATAGTCGCTCAATAACAAATGCCGTTGTTGTATCATTGAGCCGAAGACCACACTGACAATTCGATCGCCTGACAATGCTAGAATTTCTCCGAAATCCAGATCAAAAGTCAGCACAACGCGATGTTCTGCAGAGGCTTTGGCAAATATCAGCGAATCAGAAAGCTTTTGAAGATTCTGGTCTGCCAAATGCGTGGCATCATGGCCATTGGCCGTAAGCCACCGAATAACCCCACGCGAGACACCCATATCGCCCAGCAACTTCATATTTCAGGCAATCCTGACTTCTTCCTGAGCGAGCCACGCTGCATATTCGAGCGATTGCCGAATATCTTCAGATGTTAAATCAGGATAATCACCCAGCACATTTTGTTCTGAAGCCCCGTGCGCAATCTGTTTGACGATTACAGCCACTGGTATTCGCATGCCCCGAATACAAGCCCTTCCACCCATAATAGCAGGATCAAATGTGACACGGTCAAAGCGCTGCATAACGTAATCATACGCTCACATTCGGCCCTCGCCAACATGACTATCGGGCTGTTCTCCCCAATGCTATGATGCGCATCATGGACGGTCGGTCGATTTACAAGCGCGTGCTGCTGAAGATCAGTGGCGAGGGGTTGAGCAGAGAAGGCGGATTTGGCATCGAAGGCCCGGAGCTCGCCAGCATTGCCCAGGAATGCGTCGACGTCGCCCAAATGGGCATTCAGCTCGCCATCGTTGTCGGCGGCGGAAATTTCATCCGCGGAGCGACATTCGCCGAGGGCGAACATTTCCCCCGCACCACCGCTGATTACATGGGCATGCTCGCCACCGTGATCAACGCGCTGGCCTTGCAGGAAAAAATGGAAGCCATGGGCCAACCGACGCGTGTCTTATCAGCGATTCCGGTGCAGAGCGTTTGCGAACCTTTTATTCGCCGCCGTGCCGTGCGCCATCTGGAAAAAAACCGCGCGGTTATCCTGGCCGGCGGCACGGGCAATCCTTTCTTCACCACCGACACCTGCGCCGCCCTGCGTGCTACCGAACTCCAGGTCGATGTGCTGCTCAAAGCGACGAAAGTCGATGGCATCTACGATGCCGACCCCAAGAAAAACCCCACTGCCAAACTATTCCAGAAAATTACCTACGAGCAAGTCCACCGCGACAAGCTTCGCGTCATGGATCTCACCGCCATCACCCTCTGCATGGAACGCAAAATCCCCCTGGTCGTCTTCAACCTCAAAACCCCCGGCAACATTGCCCGCGTCTTGCGAGGCGAAGAGGTCGGAACGAAAATCATGGTCTAAGAGGAACGCTGAACTATGAACGATGAACGATGAAGCAAATACAGAATATCCGTTATCCGTTTTGTATTTCTTTCAGCGTTCATCGTTCATAATTCAGTGTTTCCGAAGGAGTACAAATGCCTATCGATGACATTCTGATGGATTGTGAAGAAGTAATGGAAAAAGCCGTCGAGCACGTGCGGCACGAGTTGCGTGGTCTGCGCACCGGCCGTGCTAATCCTGCCTTGGTTGAGGATATCCGCGTGGATTACTACGGCTCCCCCACCGCCATCAAATCCATCGCGGCCATCTCCATTCCCGAAGCTACGCAAATCCTCATCAAACCCTTCAGCCCCCAGGACATTAAAGCCATCGAAAAAGCTATCAGTGAAAGCAAGCTGGGACTCTCCGCCCAAAGCGATGGCCGCCAGCTTCGGCTGAATCTTCCTTCCATGTCGCAGGAACGCCGGCTCCAGCTCGCCGGCCAGGCGAAGCAGCAATCTGAAACCTCCAAAATTACCATCCGCAACGCCCGACGTGACGCCAATAAGCTCCTCGAAACCGAAGAAAAAGGCGGCCTGCTTACCGAAGACGAAGCCAAAAAGGGCAAGGAACAAATTCAGGAACTTACTAAGCAATACGAAACCAAAATCGACGAACTCGTCGAACACAAACGCCAGGAAATCATGCAGGTATAGGTTTAACCGCCCCGCTTGCGCGGGCGTTGCCAGGGGATGGATCACCCACACACGCCCCGCAAGCGGGGCGGCTAAACTTTTCATGGAAGATTTTCCCCATATCGCGCAACCATATTCCCGAGGCCCTCATGAAAAACCTAAAACGTCTGGCTATTCCCCTCGCCCTGCTCCCTCTGCTGCTCTTAATGGGCCAGGAGCAACCCGCCCAATCCGCCGATGAGTCTTCCGACATCGCCGGCGCTATCGCCCAGGCCCTGCTCACCACCGCAAAGCCCAGCACCAAGCTCGAAGAATTTTCGCAGCGAAAAAATGCGGTCATCGTCCGCGGCTTCACCGACGTCTCCACCATCCCCGGCGAAGACGGCGCCTCGCTCGCCATCACCGCGGTCGAACTCCAGGACATCACCAATCAAACTAAAGAATATGGCCTGGTTATCCACATCGACTCCGGGCACCAGCGCACCAGCCTCGCCTACATCGATCTCGATGAAATCGATGCCCTCACCAATGCGTTAGATTATCTCCAGAAAGTCGACAAACCCGTCACGCAACTGGCCAACTTCGAAGCCCAATACCGCACTCGCGGCGACCTCTGGCTCACCAACGGCAACGCCAATGGAACGCGCCTCGTCGCCATCCGCACGACTCATCTCGAACCCGCCGGCGAATTCACCTCCGCCATCGCCTACTTCCGCCCCGCCTCATTAGCCGACATCCGACAGCAGATTATCAACGCCAAACAGATGCTGGATAAATTGCACGGCTAAATTGTCTCGAATAACAAAATTCCTACCCTCGCCGCACCACCGCTGCTTCATCCACCGGCTCCAACCGCGCATACTCCAATATCAACGTCTTTCTCCCCACCGTATTAAACTGCACCGACACGCGCGTGCCGCTGCCGGTGTCGGATAAATCACTGATCCTGCCAAGCCCAAAACTCGGATGCCGCACCAGGATTCCGACACGGAATTTCGCCGCCGCTCGTTGCGTGTCATTTAACATCGATCGTCCCGCAGCTGCGATATCATTCTCTCCTGGCAATTGCGTGCGATCCGTCACTGCCAGCAATTCCAATGGCATCTCGTTAAAAAACGGGCTGGTCACCGTCCGCTCGCGCAAGCCGCGGATGGTGCGGAAGGCGGATTTGGTCATGATCAATTTTTCCTGTGCGCGGGTGATCCCCACAAAACAGAGCCGCCTCTCTTCTTCCATCTGGCTCATGTCATCGCGCGCCCGCGCATGCGGCAACACGCCTTCCTCCAACCCCACCATCGCCACCACTGGAAACTCCAAACCCTTGGCCGCGTGCAGCGTCATCAGCGTCACCGCCCCGCCATCATCCTTGAGCGCATCGGCATCCGTGCGCAAACTCACATTCGCCAAAAATCCCTCCAGCGAGCCCTCAGGAAACTCTGCGTCATATTTCGCCGCTTCGGTGATCAATCCATTGACGTTGCCGAGTGGATCCTCATCCTCTGCCGCTTCGGTTCGCGCTTTTTTCCGCAGCATTTCCTCAATGCCCGCGGTACGCACCACGTCTTCCATGATTTCGCGAACGCTGCGCTTCGCCTCGGATAGCCGGGACTCAACGAGTCCCGGAATTCCTTCCGGGGGTCGTTGACCCCCGGCTATTTCTGGTGCTCCCGCCATTTTCTGCCATCGCCGCACCATTCCTGCAAACGTCTGTGCCGCGCTCACTGCCCGCGCGCTCAAGCTGCCAACTTCCCCGGCCCGCTCCAGCATCTCAAACATCGTCACCCCATTCGCCACCGCCGCCGTCTGGATTTGTCGGATGCTCATATCCCCCAACCCTCTCGGCGGCGTGTTAACGATTCGCTCGAGGTTCACCTCATCGCACATGTTCGCAACGACGCGCAGGTAGGCCAAGACATCTTTTACTTCTTTTCGCTCGTAGAATGCGGTGCCGCGCGCTACCACATACGGAATCCCTTCCATCCGAATCGCATCTTCGATCGCGCGCGATAAGGAATTCATGCGATAAAATATCGCCATCTTTCCCCAGGCGATCTGCTGCTTCTCGTGCATCTCCTTAAATGCTCGCGCCACGACCCGCGCTTCGTCATCCTCATCCTGGCATACTACTACCTGGATCAATTCCCCCTGCGGATTCTCCGTCCACAAATCCTTTTTCTTTCGCTGCGTATTTTTTGAGATCAGCTCCGATGCCACGCGCAGGATATTTTTCGTCGACCGGTAATTCCGCTCCAGCTTGATGATCTTTGCATTCGGATAGTCGTGCTCGAACTCCAGAATGTTGCGGATGTCAGCGCCGCGCCAGGCGTAAATCGATTGATCAGGGTCGCCGACCACACAAATGTTCTGATGTTTGTGAGCCAAGGCATGCGCGATGATGTACTGCGCTTTGTTCGTATCCTGATATTCATCAATCAGGATGTATTGGAATCGCTCCTGCAACTCCGCGAGCACATCGGAAAATTTCCGAAACGCCTCGGCGGTCTTCAGCAGCAGATCATCGAAATCCAGCGCGCCGTTTTGCTCCAGCAGCGACTGATATTTCGTATAAATTCGCGACACCTGCCGAGAATAAAAATCTCCCGCCTGCCCCGCATAATCCGCTGGCCCCATCAACTGATTCTTTGCAGCACTGATCGCATGATGCACATTCGCCGGCGGAAAATTGGTGCTGCTCATCTCCAATTGCTTGAGCGCATCTTTGATCAATTTCGTCTGGTCGGCGCTGTCATAAATCGAAAAATTCCCCGGCAGCCCAATCCGCTCGGCATAGTGCCGCAAGATTCGCATGCACAGCGAGTGAAATGTGCACACCAAAGGCCAAGGCTGCTGTAGTTTCCCAAAATCCCGCACCGGCCGATCCAGCGCCGCCCCCACGCGCTGCTTCATCTCCCCGGCCGCCTTATTGGTAAACGTAATCGCCAGAATCGACGCCGGCGGAATCCCCTGCCCCACCAGATACGCCACGCGCCGAGTGATGACCCGAGTCTTCCCCGACCCCGCCCCGGCCACGATCAGCAGCGGCCCATCCACATGCCGCACCGCCTCCGCCTGCTCCGGCGTCAAATCCGATAACAATTGCTCCGTATCAATCACAACAGCCGACTATAGCACGCCTGAGTCAATAACGTAGAAAACTTTTCTTCAACCATCAACCCATGCGAATTTATGTTAAAATAGAAATGGAAATGAACTTTTTCTGGAATCGGAGCAACGTCGAACACATTGGCAAGCATGGAATTTCAACACTGCAAGCGGAATACATTGTGGAAAATGCCTCACCACCTTATCCGCGAATGATCGGCGAATCCAAGAGAATTGTAATTGGGAAACTAGCGAACGGCGAATATCTTCAAGTGATTTACGTTCCTTCCCGTGTAATTAAAGACGCTGTCTATGTCATCCATGCCCGGCCATTGACCAAAGATGAGAAAAAACATTTCCGCAGGAGAATGCGATGAAAAAGCCAGAGAAACATCCCGAGGAAATGACTGCCGCAGAGTTGGCCGAGGCGACTGCTGATTTCGATAAACCCAATGTTTTTGAGAAAGCTCGACGGATGTCCCGGGAAGAACGCGACGAAGAACGACGATTGCGGCGGAAACCACCGCAAAGTCGAGCAAGGAAAATCAGCATTTCCATCGAAGATAATCTGCTCAAAAAAGCTGATGCGCTGGCGCGAAAGAAAGGCATCAATCGTGCGGAGCTGATTTCGAGCTTGGTCGTCGAAAAGCTCCGCCGACTTTCCGCATAAAGCCGCGGAGATCCATAAAATAAAGCGGCCGCACTTAAGCGGCGTATCCATCAGCGCTCCGCGCGCCATGACACGCCGCATGAGTGCGGCCGCGGCTTCGTCGCTCTCGCTTATTTCTCCGCCTCGTCACCCTCAGGCGGAATAAATGCGGTCAATTCATTCAAAAATTCATGCAGCGCCGCGGCCGTATTATGGTTCGGGTCGCTCCCCTGGTGCAGCAGGGTGAAGTTTTCCTTCTGGCCCGCACCGGCCAGCATGATCAGCGCCTGGCGATACTGGCTCTTGGAGAGCGCTTCATGGTAATGGCCGCGGAAGCTCTCCCATTCATCGGGATGATTTTCAAAGCGGTCCCAGAGCTTTTTATTGGGGCCGAGGTGCTTCAGCACGTGGTCTACCTGGCACCACTCGCCGAGGTCCTTGGTCAGCCCGATCGGCTCGATCCAAAGCCTTTGACCATCATCTTTCTCAACCGTGTCCAATAAGTGTTTCACTTTAATCATTCGCCGCTCCTGACAAGTCTCTACCTATTAATACGTCGTAAATTTGACCTTGGGTCATTGGAACTTTTTTCGCGGATTTTCCGTGGTGATTTTTCCCCATATTCACACCAAGCCTGGACGAACGCCCGCCCGTGAAAGCGATTTCATGCCGGTAAATTCAGGCTTCGGGTGCGGTCAGATGGTTGTAGATGACGATCGCCGCCACGCTCGCCCCCACCAGCGCCGCCACCGCCGGCCAGGCATGCCAAATCTCCCCGTCGACATAATCCTCATAAATTGATATCGGGAGCGTCATCTTTCCGGGGATCTGGCCCAGCACCATCATCGTCGCCCCAAACTCTCCCAGCGCCCTGGCAAAGGCCAATAGCGCCCCGCTTCCAATCCCCCGCCTGGCCAAAGGCAGACTCACATGCCAGAACACTCCCAGCGACGAAGCCCCCATAACTCGCGCAATATCCTCCATCTCCCGGCTCACTCCCTCAAACGCCGCCTTCGCTGGGAGCAATAACAATGGAAACGCCACCACTCCCGCCGCGATTGTTGCTCCGGTTTGCGTAAACATAATTCCGATCCCCACCGACTTCAGCCATGACCCGATAACTCCGCGTGATCCCAAAAGCACAACCAAAAAATACCCCACCACCGTCGGCGGTAAAACCAAAGGCAACACCAGAGCGCCCATGATCAGATTCTTCCCCCAAAAACGCTTTCGCGCCAGCCACCACGCTGCCGGCACTCCCAATATCAATACCAACAGCGTCGCGCTTCCCGCTACCCGCAACGACACGGCAAGCGATGAAGCAAATTCATCCATTACCGCGACCCCTTAAGAAAACCGTAGTGGAGAAGAATCTCCTGGCCGGTTGGGGTAAACAGAAATCCCAAGAATTTCTCCGCGGCTGGTTTGTTGCCATCGCGAACGATCACGGCTGGATATTGAATCGGCTCATGCGATCCATCTGGTGCCACTGCGGCCACATGCACGTGCGAACCCGCTTGCCTGGCATCCGTGGAGTAAACCACTCCGGCATCGACTTCGCCGCGTTCGACGTATGCCAATACCTGCCGCACGTTGCTGCCGTAAATGATTTTACCCGAGAGTTGCTCCGACAATTTCATGTGCGCAAAAACTTCGGTCGCATATTTGCCCGCCGGAACGGATTTGGGATCGCCAATAGCGATTCGCTTGTAATGGATCAAATCCTGCCACGATGTCGGCCCATCCGAGACATCCGCCGGCACGACCAACACCAATTCGTTACACGCCAGTACGGATGCGTTGCGATCAATCCTATTCGCCCGGCTCAGCTGCGCAATCTGTTCACTGCCAGCGGAGATAAACAAATCCACCGGCGCCCCCGCGATAATCTGATTCGCCAAATCCCCGGACGCCCCAAAATTCAACCGTATCGTATCGCCCCCGTGCTTCTGATATTCCTTCACTTCGGCATTCATCGCATCCTTCAAACTGATCGCTGCTGAAACAGTAACCGTCTGCGTCTGCCCCTTGGCTAACGCAGAAAAAAAGAAGAGATAACCACAGAGGCACAGAGAGCACAGAGGCGTGCTCGGTATGCAGCACCTGGTGGCGAAGAAGCGAATAAAAGAGTTTGAACCGCAAAGTCGCAAAGAACGCAAAGAAAGACGAAGAAATAAAAATACAATTATCTCTGCGATTTTCTTTGCGACCTTAGTGCCTTTGCGGTTATTAATTTTTATAGATGGTTGAATCGCAGGCGGACATTGCAAACCAAGTTGGCCTCTGTGCCTCTGTGTCTCTGTGGTTAAATCCGATTTCATAAATGTATCCTCGGCTCAGCGCTTTCCATCATCGGCTTATACACATCCCCGCGCCATTTCACCTTGCCGGTGAAGCACATTCGGATGGCCCGAAACCAGATGCCGATCAGCATGATCGCAGCCAGAGGAAAACCAAAGGTAAACCGAGCTTTATTGCCGCTCCAGCGATAGATCATCGCCATGAGCGTGTGCACCAGAATTAAATGCGCCGCTGCACAAGCAAACCAATCCCATCGCAGCGGATCATTCGATCCCAAGTGCACGGCCGCCCAGATGAAAATCGGATAAGCGCTCAGCGCGAGCAAAACCACGAACCCGATGCCGATAATCATCCGCCAGATCTTCGCCCTGCTTGCTGCAAAGAAAATCCGCGCCCACCCTCGAAATATCGCATGCAGCGACGAATACATCCGCACCGCCGCCATATCATTGGCAACCGCAATCCGCACCTTCATCCCGCGCGGCTTCATCTCTCGCGCAAACTCGATGTCCTCGCAATACTGATCTTTCACCAGCGCGTGGCCGCCGATTTTTTCATACGCCGACCGGCGAAAAAACAGAAATTGCCCATTGGCAAAACTCACTCCCGACTTATCCCGATTGGTCAGCGAGACCGTGAACATCCCCGTGAGCGCCGCCCCCGCGATTGGAATAATCAGCGTCTCAAAAAAGCTATGCGTTTCCAACCGAGGCAAAATCGAAAACAGATCCACCTCCCGCCGCGCCGCGCGCAACACCGCCGCCCGCAGCGCATCCGGGGCAACAATCACATCTGAATCGATAAATAATAAAAATTCTCCATCTGCTTGCTGCACTCCGCGCTGCAATGCATTGCATTTCCCCGTCCACCCCTGGGGCAATTCGCCATCCAAAATATGCACTACTTTCAGATGCGGATATTTCCCCGCCAACTCATCCATGACCGCCCCGGTGTTATCCGTGCTGCGATCATCAATCGCAATCACATGAAAATCGGGATAATCCTGCTTCAGAGCCGACTCGATGCAGTCGCGTATTCGCTCCCCTTCATTCTTGGCAGGAATCAGGATGGAAACCCTGGGCCAATAGTCTGATTTCTTTCCCAGATTCGCCCGGCGCCCCATCCGCATATGCGCGCGACCGTTGATCATGAGCCAAATGCAGAGAACCCAGAAACACGGCCCGAGGCCCAGATAAAGCAATAAAAGTGTGTTCAAGCGTGACCTGATGCGATGTTACCAGAATTTTTTAATTTATCCCTTGACACCCAAGAAGACGATACTATAGTAATCCTACAGAAGAAGTATAAATTATGAATTCGATCATGTGTCATCCCGCCTGTTGCCAGCAATTGGCAAGCTGTTGTTGCTGAGAGAATCAGCTTCGTAGCTATCTGTATCTATCCT
>DASXDR010000115.1:0-18226 GCA_036490535.1 Tepidisphaeraceae bacterium
GGTTTACCAATCGCTCACGAGTAATTAGCGCGAGGTGCCGCCGAGCACGAACGGGAGAAAGGTTGATTGCGCGAATCAACGTCCTCGAATAGTGGTATGAGCGCCGCTTGGCGCACCCCGCGCATAAGAAAGACTGACGACAAAAGTACCAACTCGTAAGATGCAGAGAGCCACGCGATGTGCGCGCAAACTGAAGATATGAGGAACACTGACATAGCCTGCGCGAAAGGCGATAATCATACTCCGCCACCAGCTGAGCGATAACGCGATTCGATTCGTGTTCTTGATATAGCCGCTCTACAGGAGGAGATTTCTGGCGACGTGAGATATTAGGATCAAGCGCTTCATTGACATATATATGATCAAGCGCTTCATTGACATATATATGATCCAGCGGAGATACATTGCCGGAGTTAGATTCTACATGGGGTCGGGAGTCTGATTTTCCGATGCGCGAACGATTGCGAGTTATCCTAGGCAGCGAATACTGGTTATTCATCGATATTCTCTATTAGGGTGGAGATTTTGTGACGGGCTGTCACATTCAGCGGTGTGCAGTCCCATCAGCGGTGTTTCGAATCGAGATGCTCAGACTTTTTCGGAATCCAGAATCGCGTCGGCTTGAATTTCGCCGATCGCGCGAGGCGGCTCCGGCGCAGGTCCGACGCCCGTCGATTCGGTCAACCGGTAGAGGAATCGTTGTGCTGCCGGTCTGGTAGTGCAGAGAGTCTGGCCGCAGCGAATCGTCTCTAGACGGACCCCACTGATACCGTGCTGAGCCCACCTAATGAGAGTGCTAATGTGTACGGATTTGCCGTGTCGGCGATGCGGCCATTCCGGCCATCTCGACGCCTCCGATAGTGATACCAGTCCCTCCGAGAACAAATCTGTCATGATCGAACTCCTATCTCACTCGCGACCATCTGCGAATGGTGGAGATATCTGATCATGTTTCGCTGCTAGGGAATGAAATGGGAATCGAACTTTCTAAAAACCTCGATTTTACCGACGCGAAATCGAGGTGCCCGAGGAATCCTTCGGGAATCCACCTCGCATTCTCTGTAGATGTTGCTGCCGAATCTGTTGCTTGGTTGCTTCGATTTGGCTGGGATCTTCTAGCCAGGCCTTCGCTCCCCCGGACCGCTTGATCAAATGTGCGAACCTTCTCCAGGTAATTAGTTCGTATTTGTAGATTCTTTTGTCCTTTTTCGACTTGATCAGATCTCCAGCTTGGGCCCTTAAATCTGCCATTATCCTAGACTGTCTCTTCTTATCTGTTTCTGGATTACCGAGTAGCGCAAAAGCCTCTGCGTGAGAAAACCACTTCTCGGGCGGTTGACTTGGCTGAACTGGTGAATGGGGCGGGTTTAGAAATCGCTGAAATGTTTTCGCCTTTTGAACAGCGCGACAATGAATGTCGACAATCGCTAAAGGATTTTTATCGGCTGCCCTCTTTAACCGTTCGAACAAAGCGATGTCATCAGAGTACCAATTCGAGTCCTTCATTAGCCTGATGATCACCTCCACGCGCTGACTAACCTCTAACGCGGTGGTTTTGCATTTCACATTTGTGTCTGCCAGCTCTTTAGCTGACTGACGCCATTGCCTTTCGCGATTCGAGCTAGACGGTTTGGAGTATTGCTTAATCGCGTTAATCATCTTCCGCGAATCCGTGAGTTCCTGCCACAAATCGACAACGCCGTTGTAAACGGGAGGGAATTCTCTGATGTCTTCTATGAATCGGCAAAGCCTAAACCATTCTTTTCGGTCCACTCTCAATTCGTTCAATAGCTGCAAGAGTTGGGATATTTGTCGATTCACTTCATCAATCGTCAGATCGTTCTCGGATATTTGCGACATTGGGGTTTCCCCAAACTAGTTTCAACGCTTTGAATTCCTGACAATAGACGGCATAACAAACGTTGTGCTGATATCTAACCTAGCGACGGAAGAGGTGCAATTGTTCAAGAACTCGTCTTCGGCTCAACTCCGAGCAGGATTAAGTCACCGATCGTGTTTACAAATACCGAGATCCGCTCAGCACATCTGCATTATTTCCCATTCATTTTCTTAGATTTAAATTCTCCTCCTGCCGCGATTTTTAGAACATTCGCGTCTAGCGCTACAGGGTGAAGGTCTCAAAATCCAGTCATGGTGATTGACGGTCTGTCACAACTCAACGTGCGGAATTGGCGATCTCGGGTAGCATTGATGGGCATGGAAACTCCTAAAAACTCAAATTCTCAACCGCGCAAATTGTGGAATGGCCGGGAAGATCACGAGATGGAATATTTGACCGACATGAGTAAGGTGCAGCGCCGGCGGAAAGACCAGATTCGCGATGCTGGTCGTCACCGTAGCTCACCTCACAGGACCGGTATCCGTAGCACTTTCAATGAATGTCTGCACGATGCAGCGGATCGAAGTGAAATCAGCTTCCATCGCGCCCAGGTTTTCATGTCTGCTCTCATAGAAGATATTGTGGATCGATTGATGTCGGGTAAATATGTGATCATTCCCCGGCTAGCGATTTTGGGAATCGTGCCAATGACAGGGGTAAAGCGCTTTCGTCTGCATGTGAAGCCGGACACGTCGCTGTACACGTTAATCGCCCAGTCGCTCAACATTCCCTCCAAAGACAATGGAGAGGAATTCTGGCGGATTGCTCAGCGGTTGGAGCGATCCTCATACGAGCAGATTAAGCGTGGGGTGCGCTATCAGGACTTAATGACAATGGATCGAGTTTTGGCGATTCGGCAAGCTAATCTGACCAGTGAATATATCAATCCGCGAAGAGCTGAGCAGCGAAGACCGGGAGATTGAGGTTGGACGTCGCGATTTGCCGACAAGGCACTAATCGAGTCCCCTTGTATACTTTGAAGGCATTCGTGACAGGCCGTCACGGTACTGATCGGGGAGTTTCTTTGTGACGCTCTGTCACAAATCGGCTGTTTCAGATACTTTCAAGTAATTTCACAAGGTGGCTGGCGCGGGCAAGTAATTGGGTGCGATTTACCGCCTATTTATCGGCTCCACGCAATACCACCGTTACCGTGACTCTCCGTCATTTTCCACCGCAAACGGTTATTGTATCGCCTTCGCTAACTCCGCTACTGCGGTAGCGGGGTCTATACCACATGCGCGGCAATACCGTACAAACTCGCTGACATCCACCCTGCGTGTACCCATCTCACACCGCTCCACCCACCAAACCCCCTCTCCAATCCGCTCTGCCATTGCTCGCTGTGACAATCCCGCGCGATTCCGCATACGTTTAAGCGCCTCGCACACTGGCTGATAAGGAAGGATCGTATTTCGCTTCCGCGCCATTTTTTGAATTTTGTGGTATTGAAGCGGCGCATCCTGTACAGTAGGTTTCCGCCTATCTGCGGGATGATGCTATGGCGTTAGGAAAATGCGTTACATGCGGTAAACCCCTTGCGACAAGCGCAGATGTTTGCCCACATTGCGGCTCAACTTATCAACGAGATGTGAACTCCTGTTTAGGGTGTGGATGCTTCGCGTTAATAGTAATGATTGTTCTTAGTGTCGTCTGGTACATGAGTTCTCATTACTGATTTCAAAAAGGGAAAGGAACACCGTGCGAGCGCTCAAAATCATCGCGTTATTGCTTATATCTGGATGCGGAATGGACGATCCAGCAGTTCAAGTTACTGGAGCGGCAGAAAACTTGGTTAAAGCGCAGTTGAAATCGCCTAGTACTGCGGAATTTCAGGATGAGAAGGTATTAGAGCGGTCTAGCGATTACTTTTTAGTTTATATTTCGGTTGACGCTGAGAATTCGTTCGGTACCAAGCTGCGAAGTCAGTTTTTGGTAGTGTGCCAGATGTCAGATGGGACGCATTATCAGTACGATAAACAAAATGCTGTACAAAGCTGCCAGAACCCGCCCACTGACGACGAGATTGCCATGACGAAAACGCTGAACAACTGGCCTAAGCAATGACTTTTAGGCAAGTGGTTGATTATTTGGGAAAAAGTGATTTACTGGGCAAGGCCGCTCAGATCATTGACGGTTGCGGGTTGAATAAAAAAGCATCAGCAGTTCCAGCATTTGGTCTGGGTCAAAATGCGGTCTTGGGCTCTTTCCATGCCACGTACCAACGCTGTAAAAAGTAACTAGGCCGCCAGGAATTGTTTTCATCGCCTTGCGCCGCTGGGAATTCTTCACAAGAACACCCCACTCCTCAACCTGAGGGTGAACGCGCTTGACGGCCAATGCACTAATACCGCGATCCGCGAGGTATTCTTTGAGTTCCTCGGCATTATCAAAAAGTAATTCCATGGTTGCTCTGGTGCAAAGTTCGCTTAGATCCCCTGGGACGGTCCGTCAATGATAGGTAACTGATCTCGAATAATTGTGGAGGAGGGTAGGGTATGGAGCGGGAGCAAAGCTGGAACGTCGACGCTATCACGGCGGCGGTCCTGAAACAGATAACGATACTCGGCTACGTCGTGAGTGTGCACCTATGCCCGGATCAAGCAGAGCGCGCGTCGAGAGACGTGCGGAGGAGCAGCGAGCCTCGGGTCGCTTAGGAATCAGTAAGCACGCCATCATTTCCTGCTCAAAGGCTACTGGACACGCAGTTCAGAATGCTCGCATTCGGGATATCTCGCTCTCCGGCATCAGTGTGCTTTGTGTCGGGAACATTCTGGCGATGCACGATCCATTTCTTTTGGGGCTGGGAAGTAAGGAAGATGCTTGCCAGATCCTATGGCTGATTACTGAAGTTGTCAGAGAACAGCCAGCCGGAGATGGACTCTTGGTCATCGGGGCTCAATTCATCAGGGTGGTTACTGCCGAAGGCAAATAGCAGCTGGGATTGATTTTTGTTTACACGCCCACGTGCGTCGCATCCACGGTTAAATAAAACGTCCCAACGCTCAGCGCATCGACCCGTTGCGGGATCACAGTTTTAGACATCATGCTTGAGATTTTGACAGTCTGTCACAAAACCGCGTTTTTCAGGTTAAAAACGAATCTTTTTGACAGACTGTCACTCGGCGCCTTAATTGCGCACTAAAATCTGCGGAATCATATCCTGCCCCTGCTCCGTCCCGTGCATCCCAGCCACCCCACGATCAGAGATAATGTGACTGAGGGTTCCGGAACGTAGATAGCAATCCCGTATGGAACAGACCCGACGTCAGCAATGTCTGTAACTAATCCTGACGAGGTTATCTCTGATATTCGGCCGGGGTTGGGCGGATTAGTCACAAAAAGGTTTCCCATAGCGTCGAATGTCAAATCCGAAGATTGAGCAAAGCCGGTTGCATACTGAGTAATCGTGCCTGTGGGGGTAATCTTATTAACTGCATTGCCATCATTGGCAACATAGAGATTGCCCATAGAATCGAAAGCAAGCCCCACTTCTAACTGCGAGGGTTGGCTAAAAAATGTGGCGTTTCCACTTGGGGATATTTTTTCAATTCCATTGTCCAATGTCGCACAATATAGATTACCGCTGGAATCAAACGCCAGTCCCTCAGGTTCGTCATTGACAGGGAGTGTTGCAAATGTTGTTGCAATGCCTTTCGGCGTGATCTTGTCAATGGCGTACCCTTCCTCATCAGCTGCATACAGATTGCCTGCGCTATCGAATGCCAGATGGGTTAGGTTGTGCAGACCTGTCACGAATGTGCTCACACTTCCGGTGGGCGAAATCTCGTAAATAGTAGAGGTAGCTGCATAAGTGGCGACAAACAGATCCCCATACGGATCAAAGGCCAAACCCGATGGATGCCCTGGCACAGTGGCAAACGTCGATACACTGCCATCAGTCCGCACTTCGTCGATTATTCCGGTATTAAATAGGCTAACAAAGACGTTTTCCGTGGCTCCATGTGTTCTTCCAGCCGGCAATAAAACCAGCAAGACGACAAGAGACATCGTTTTATTCCACATCAGATCAGATTACCAAGATGCTGTTGATTCTGCCACAGAATTATCGTCAAGGGGTTGTAGACGAGTGCGGCTCATCCATTGCCAGTTTGTATTAGAGATACAAGACCGATGGTCAGGGGCGCGTAAGGCCTCAAGGGAGCTATACCAAGTCGCAGTCGTTTTTACGCAACTATCTCCACCAGCAAGATTGGATTATTCCGGCCCAGGGGAGGCAATAGCTTTGCGACGGACTGTCAGAACTAGAGTTATGAGATTTTGCTGCGCATTTTCGAATTTAAATTCTCTTACTGCTGCGATTTTTAGAACATTCGCGTCTAGCGCTACAGGGGGAGGTTCAAAATCCAGTCATGGTGATTGACGGTCTGTCACAAACTCAACGTGCGGATTGGCGATAAAAGGAGCGCGAATTTTTCATCTCAACAAAAGCCAATCGCAATCGTTTTGATCCACGACGGCAAGCCAGGATCCAGCAAACTCCTAAATCAACTATGAATGGAGTCGCCGGCTCTGGTAGCGTGGTGGAAATATTCGCTCCCTTACTCACTGCGTTACCAAGCATGAACAGGGCGTAGTCGTCGGCGTTTACTTTACCGTCAAAGTTGAAATCGCCGGTGGACCAAGTGGTGCCAGTGGGGGATATCGATGAGAGATCAGCATCGTTGACTATACCATCGAGATTCGCATCACCGGTCCATGTGTATTTGATCAACATCTGCGTACCGGTGCTACTATATCCGAGCGTGGTCGAACCATTGGAGTTCGCGGCGATGGATGAATCTATGCCCGGCCCATCCCATCGGCCCGAGTTGTAACCTGAAGCGAGGAAGCCATAAATGGTGACGTAGGTCGAGACCCCAGTATAGGTGATCATGGCTGAATTATTAGTCAGGTCGAATATTGAACCATCAAGGAGATTCAGCGTCAGATTGTTTTCACCGATTCCAGGGGTGAACTGAACACTGGCTGCGTTGCTGCTGGTTCCAATAGTCAGCTGCGCGTTAGTGGGAAGGGCGCCAGCCGCGCCAATAATTAGCTTGCCAGCGGAAACTGTAGTCTTGCCTGTATAGGTGTTGGTTCCCGTAAAAATTTGCGTGCCTGCGCCGGCCTTGATGATGGCCAGATGCGCGCTGACATCATCCTCTAGCGATCCACTGAATATCCCACCTCCGCCGGCGATGCCGATGGTGACTGTCGATGTGGCAGCCGTGTTTCCAAAATATCCGCCCGAAAATATGCCCGCTCCGGTGAGCGCGTCGATTTGCATAGTGCCTGTGCTGCCCGCTTCCACGGCATCAAATGTTGCGCCGCTGGCAATATTCAGCGAGGCCATATTGCTGGTCCAAGTCCCGCCATAACTTGAGCTACCTGTAATTTGGCCCGACTCCACATCAATCAGCGCGCCGGTTGAGAAACTTATGTTCACGTTACCCAAGCCGCCGAAAACCAGATTGCCTTCGCCCGTGAGGCGCAGGGTCCCCGCTCCGGTCAAAGTCGTCGGGTATTGAAATACTTTGCCGCCCAGGTCGTATTCCAGAGCAGCGCCAGAGGATATATCAATCGTCTGAGATCGCAGCGCATACGTTTCCGCTTTCAGCGTGCCCGCCGAAACGGAGGTGCTTCCCGTGTAGGTGTCGTTTGCCGATAAGACCAGCAAACCCAACCCGGCTTTTGTTACCGCACCGGTAAATCCAACCTCATTGCCCAGGACTGCCGATACGTCCAGTTCCGAGTTTGCCGATGCGACATTGAACGTGATGTTATTCCGCAAGTTCACCCCGCCAGCCGCGGAAATGCTTGATGTCGTGCCATCTCCATCAGCAAAAATCGTACTGTTGAATGTATAGTCGGCGTAGGGTGATTGCGGCGTGGCGCTGCCGGTCATAGAGGCGTTATTCAGATGAATAATGCCGAGATTCTGTGCGGTGCCGGAGAATGTCGTGACAATTCCTCCATTGCGGATGTACAGCGGAGGATCTGTGCCGGCGTTCCCAAGCATATTGTCTTGTCCTGCCGCATTGCCCAATTGAAGTGTGGCCCCGCCATTCACGTCAATCTCGCTGGCGCCATTGAATGTGCCGCCTGGAACATTCGCGGCTGCGACGAGGGTTCCTCCGTTGATAACAATTGGCCCCATGATCGTATTCGCCACGTTGAGCGTCAGCATCCCTGTGCCATCTTTTGTCAGGCCTCCCGTACTGCCTGTTGTTGCAACCAGAGCGTCTGCCAGGGTGATATTGTGCCCGTTAGTATCTATCGTCGCCCCACCATTCTGCACCTGCACACTCGTTACTCCGGAAAACAAGTCCGTGCTGTCTGCCGTCGTTTGTAGTGTGCCACCATTGAAATTGAATGTAGATGTCCCCGGGCCGGCATTCACCGCGCCTATCGACAACGTTCCGCCGTTCAGGTTATATGTGCCGACGCTCGTAGCATCGCCGCTGGCAAGCGTGACGCTGGCAGTAGTAATCGAACCGCCGGTCTGGTTCACAGTACCCGTCCCGCCTGTGCCGGTAACGCCTTTGCTCACGACGATATTTCCTGCGGCGAGCGTTGCCGTATCCTGAACATTCAGCGTTCCATTACCGCCTTGATCGGCAAGGTTGAGAACATTGTCCGTCGAGAACGCCCCTGATCCTTCGAGCGTGAGCGCGGCAATATTACCCGGACTTGCCGCCACATCTTGAACCGCTCCATTTGCGGTGATGCTTCCGCCCGTCGCAACAATCACCGTTCCTGCGGTAACAGATAGCGACGTCCCCGTCGCAAAACTCGCCGGCCCCGCGATCATGAGCGCGCCGCTTCCCGCCTTGGTAAGTGTCCCGGCACCCGCCGTGGTGATTGTTGCACTTATCGTGGCATCTGCGCTGGTAGAAATCGTCCCACCCACTGTCAAACTCGCGCTGGCCGAGCCAGTTATAGTATATCCCGCCGTGGTGAAGTTCATTCCGTTGACCGCGCTGACAATTCCTCCCAGCGAAACCGTTCCCCCAGCGGTCCCGCCGAAATTCGCGATCTCCGCGAGTGTGTTATCCCACGTAAAATCTGCTGTTCCACTTACCCAGGAATTGGCCGTCAGCCATGTTCCCGATCCGCCGCTGCCCATGCCTCCCGTTTTTGCAGGATCCCAATAAATTGGCGTGGCGACCGTGCTTGGCTGGATGGTCCCAATCAAAGCAATATTTCCAATATTCAGCAAATCGCTGATCGTGCCATTGCCATTCGGATCAAGTTGGCCATAAAGACGGAAATAGTACGTTCCTATGCCGTTCGAAATCGGCGCATCCGTGGCAGTAAATGTATTCCAAACTTCCTGCGTAGGAATCGAAATCTGATTCGTGTCAAAGCTGACCGGATTAGCAAATGTGGGACTCGTCGAATACTGCACCTGGGTCAAAAATGGAACCTGCTGCCGTGAATTGGCCGCAAACGAAAACGCGCCCACGTTCATCGCATAGCCAGGGGCCACCGACACGCTGAAGGAGTAATAATTCTCGTTGTATCCGTACGCAGTCGGAAACCAATCCCCCTGGCCTACAAAATAAGATGGATCATCGGGAAGGGTTCCTCCCGGAACAATGAATGGTGGATTAGTAAAAGGCGGCGAGTTCGGATTAGCGTTGACATATGACAAAGCCGATCCCGCTACATTGGTAGCAACCGTAGTCGGGTTAAATGTATCGCTCGTAAATTGATACTCTAAAAGTGTGTTCTCCGCCCGAGCAACTCCCAATTCGATTGGTGCAACCGCCGCCCACGTAAAAACAACAGCGTGAACGCAACAAATCAGCCACCTTGCCTCCGACCGTTGGCTCTTCATTTTTTCTTTCTCTCTATATAATTGCGTTGATAGACTGAATGGCTTTGTATTGTATGTCACCGCATGGCATAATCCAGAAAAATTCGTTGTTTCCTTGATCAAATTTTAAAGCTGATGGGCAAGGAAGCATTGGAAATGCACGGGTCGGCACCAATACATAGTCCACCCCAAGCCCTGGCGTCTCTGGGAAATCCGCTTCAATTGCATGCGAATACGCGGAGGTAAAATTCGATTTCCCCAATGTTTGTAGTCGATGATTTCCGGATCGTCACCAACGAACCGAGGGCCCACCAAACCTCTAGTTGCGCAAATTCTGTATATGATCAGTGTTGCGACGACACGGGGTGTTCTGGGTGTTCACATGCCGTTTATTAGCATGCCGTACAGCACTGTCCATTGCCGCATTGACTTGGGCTGATCGGACGTCGAAGATTATTGATTGGCCGACTGGGATGCAAATATGGAAATGACCTCAAGAGAGTTGTGGACCGCGTTGCATGGAATGTTTTTCGGCGGTCTGTTTCTAATACTCTTCTCAGGTCTGATTATTACACTTTGGGGTTTGGATTCTGAATCTTTTACACAACTCGGCATCCGTCGGCGACTGCGCGTGCTGAGAGTTTGTTCATGCGCGTTGGCCCTGCTGGCTTGGTTCACCGTCATTGCCGGAACCTACGTGGTCTATCCCTGGTATCGCGCCAAACCGCCGCAAGGGACCACTGGCTCGGCCTTGATGCATTACCCCAGATCGCTGCTGCTATACCGACCTCAAACCGCCGATTGGCACGAACTGGGCATGGAATGGAAAGAGCATATCGCCTGGTTGACTCCGATTCTCGCCACGAGCGCCGCGGTCGTGCTCAATGCCCATGGCCGTCGAGTTTCCCGAGACCGTCAGCTTCGGCGCACGGTGCTGGCGTTTTATAGCATCTGTTTCTTCTGTGCCGTTGTCGCTGGAGTTTTTGGAGCCCTGATCAATAAAGCAGCTCCGATACGATAACAACTATGACACGGATTCCACTGGACAACTCTGTAGAAACCACCAATGGCTCTGCTTGGGCGGCCATCCTTGCCGCTGCCATCAGCTGCGTTGCGTTTGGAGCGTTGGTCGATCTGGCCGAAGCGTCGGGTCGTGTCTCACATATGCTCAGTTTCTACAATCCTGCAGGAGATCTTTCTGGCAAGAGTTGTGTTGCCATTGTCATCTGGCTGTTCGTTTGGGGTTGGCTTCATGTCCGCTGGAGAAACAGGAATATTACCAGCGGTAAATTGGGCGTTGTTGCAATCGTTCTGATTTTGTTATCCCTCCTTGCGACCTTCCCACCGTTTTTTAATTTGTTCGCTGCTGCCTAAAATTGTCATACGGTGGTATCAACAAACACCCCTGGCGGGAAACTTTGAAATGCCGTGCTCGTATCGATCTCGCCGCCCTGAGCCTGTTGCACCGCCGTTTGAAAATCCTGCTGGAATTGCTGCGGATCAATGCCATATTGCTGGAGAGTATCAAAAAATGTGCTTTGCTCTGTATCGGTATCACTGGCAGCCGTGGCAGAGCCGTCATCGTCCCCATCGGCATCAGTCCCTGTAGTCTGCGGAGCCGAAGCGTTCAAGCTGTTTTTGAAAATACTAGCGATAGCACTTTGGACAATATCGTTTGAATCGCTCGATGGATTTGCCTTGGCCGTTTGTAAAGCTGTGACCACCGCATTCTGAAGTTGCTGCATCCGTTGATTGCCGCCGGTACCTCCCGTTTGGGCTGTGGCTGTTGAATCATCTTGATGCCGGTGGCTTCCGTGGGCCTTTGAAGACCCCGCGTCGTTTATCGCCGCCTGAACAGAACTGGCCGAACTCGCGCTAGACGAGCCTGACACTCCCGTTTGAGTTGATTGTGAAGCCTGCGTTGCCTGAAGATATTGATAAATCGCCGAGTTGCCGACGCCGCTGACTGCTGACATATTTGATCCCTTTAATGCGAGATTCAACGAACCAGCCCCAGCAGATCAAAACTCTAACTAAAGATATCGGCATCTAATCGGATGGCCCTATAATCGAAATAATGACAGAATACGTAGACGAGCCGCCGGTATGCAATCGATGTCTTTTCGTCTTACATCGAAGGAGCCCTTGAATTGAGCGAATCGGAGCGCGACACCGTACCTTCTCGATGGTCCGCGTTGGGCCGAGTCGGACTATTCTTCATAAGCTGTGCGGTGATGTTGGCGGTGATCTCGCCTTTGACTCCAAAGCTTTCTGGGGCGTGGCCGCTGGTATTCCTGGGGACTGCGGCGAGCTTCGGAGTGTTCGGTCTGACGATGCTGTTCGTGAGATGGGAGGGGCTGCGACTGAGGGACGTTGGCGCTGCGCCAGGACTGCGGAGCTTACTACGGTTTGTGGTCGGGTTTGTCACCGGGCTACTTCTGGTCGCGTTGTCAGCGGCGATTCAAACCGTCGTTGGTCATTTGCGATGGGTCCGCACGCCGGGAGTTGGTCTGGGTTCGGTGATCATCACGATCCTTGGCTTTACCGCATTGGCTAGCAGGGAGGAGTTGGCTTTTCGTGGGTATCCATTGCGGCGCTTAGAGCGATCATTTGGCGTTTGGGGTGCGCAGTTCATCGTTGCAGCGGTCTTTGCTCTTGAGCACTGGGTTGGGGGCTGGTCATTGTCGCGGGCGATATTGGGTGCAGGCGTTGGATCGTTGGTATTTGGTATGGCTGCGATTGCCACACGAGGACTCGCTTTACCGATAGGCCTGCACGCGGCATGGAATTTTGGGGATTCGATGATTGGACAGAATTACTCCGCCGGTTTTTGGAAAGCCATCGTTGAGAACGGACAGGCAGAACGCTTTCAGAGCCTGATTACCATTAGTTACCTCATCGTGATGGGTTTGGCGCTGCTGGGGTTTTGCGTCTGGCACCGACAGGTGAACCGAATTCAATTTGAGGCGTAATCTCCGTGCCAATTAGTCACATCAGAAACAGAGTAACGGTCTAGAAACGAAAGAAGAATTTTGATGCGATAGTAAGCCACTCCAAAATTAGTCCCGCTGCTATTTGTTTATCTGTGGCAAGCGCGGTATCCCCGATACGTGTTTTACCCCGCTCCAGAGCAAGGCAATGAAAAAGACGCACATGCACCAGGCGCAGACCCCGAATTGTTTCCACAGGAGCTCCGCATGTCTGAAATGCCCGCCGCCAGGGGGCAAAATTGTGCCTAAGCACATGATCAATGCTGCGGCGAGGAGTGGCCATTTTTTTAGATTCGCGCTGCCATCGATGAGCAAAACCGCGACACCGGTGTTGATAGCCAAGAGCAGATATAGGTGGGCCGAGTTGGTGTAAGGAGAAAACATCAGCGCCATCAGAAGGATGGCTAACCATTCGATACCGAACAGGGCGCAGTAAGGCTGGAGAGCCTGTTCGAAAGCTTGGGGCCAATGAATTAATTTCAATTCATTTCGGCGATAGAAAACTGCCCAGAAGAGCAGAAGCAGCAGGGCAATTCCAGCAGCAATGGCCATTGAAGCCGATTCGGAAAGGGCAGTGGCCCGGCCCACAAAGCTGGAAATGGAAACGCTTTTGTCGCTGGTGAAAGGATTTACGTTGGCTGATCTGGTGTTGACCGCATGTGACCCCAGCAATCGGGCGATCCCCGAATACGACTGCGATAATGCTGCGAGATTCTTTGACCAACCCATCGATATCGCCGGGAGCATGGCCCAGAAGAATATCGATATCACAAATGCGCCGAGCATCATCCAGCGTCGCCTGATGAGCAGATACGGAATAAAGACGATGGGAAGATATTTAATATTAAAAGCAAAACCGAGCGCTATCCCGGCTAGAATGGGCCGGCGGTCTGACCAGCGCAGCGCCAGCACGAACATCAGCAGCATCCAGATATTGGTTTCCCATTCGCCGAACTCCGTGCGAATGTGGTCGATGCTTAGCCACGCCGCCACCATAGCCACTTGCAAGATCATGAGCAGCGTCGCTCGGCCGGTTAACCGGAGCAACATCTCTTCAGCAATCATCTTCAATGTCAGAAGCGAGACGAACAGGTTTACAACCAGCATGAGAATGGCCGCCCAATGCAGCGACATCCAACCCAATGGCTGGGCAAGAAAAGCGATCAGCGGCGGATAGATGTAATCCCCCGACCCTGAGCGGTAGAGATCTTGCCCGTGCGCAAG
Source organism: Tepidisphaeraceae bacterium (assembly GCA_036490535.1). Lineage (GTDB taxonomy): Bacteria > Planctomycetota > Phycisphaerae > Tepidisphaerales > Tepidisphaeraceae > DASXDR01. The sequence continues at coordinate 13,937 of DASXDR010000115.1, forward strand.
GGCGATGGCTGCATCACGAAAAATAGCCAGATTTCCCGGATGCCCAGGTTCGTGAATTAACCTTCTTATGCAATGAAACAAAGCACTCAGATAGGGGATCAGTGCCGCGACGCCGCAAATCCAGACCCATGACGTCCCGCGGTCGAGTGAAGGCGCACTGGTGATTTTCTTCAACGGTTCTCCTGTCCGCCCCGGACTACATTTATGGCCATACTAGCAAAGCATCATGACAGGAAGATGACGCGTTCATTACCGGAAGATGACGCACCTGCAGAGCTCCGCTCCGAACCATCACATTCCTATCATGTTCATTTTTTAAACTGAACAAGGAATGCTTTCTCAATCATTAGCGGGCGGTAGTGAGCCCCAGACGAAAAAAAGATTGATATACATTTCAGGACTTTTGGCGGCTGCTGCGCTTGTGCTTCGCTTTATGGTCATGATGAAAATGCCGCTCCTGCCCGAAGAGGCGTATTACTGGATGTATTCACAGCATATGGCGCTAAGTTATTTTGATCACCCTCCGATGGTGGCGTGGGCCATTCGGCTGGGGACCTGGTTACTGGGAAATACCGAACTGGGTGTGCGGATCATCGGCTGCGCCATGATGCTGGGGGCAAGCGGCGCGATCTACCGTTTTTCCCGAATCTGGTTTGACAGATCGACGGCGCTTATCAGCGCGCTAGCCATACAGATATTGCCAGCCTACTTTGTGATGGGTGGCCTGGGCTTGACCGATGAAGCGCTTCTTTTCTTTTGGGCGCTGGGCCTCTGGCTGGGGAGTGTCGCACTTCAGCGCGGGAATTGGTGGATATGGACAGCGTTCGGAATCGCCTGCGGCGGAGCAATGCTCAGTAAATACACCGGGATCTTCCTACCCCTGGGAATTTTCATTGCCATATGGATGTGTGCCGATTTTCGCAAGCATCTGCGCGCGCCCGGTCCATACGTGGCGGCACTCGCGGCGCTGATATGTTTTTCTCCCGTGCTCGTCTGGAATGCCCAACACGCCTGGGCGAGCTTCTGGTTTCAAGGGGTAGAGCGTTTTGAAAAAGCGGAATTTGGCTGGAGATTCATCTGGCGTTTTATTTTTTGCCAGGTGGTGATCGGAACCCCGTTTATTTTTATTGTTTTACCGGCGATTACGCGCAAAGCATGGCGGCAATCGCAGCCGCGATGGGCCATAGCGTGGGCGTTCTCTATGCCTATCTTGTTGGTGATGGCGGCGCGCTGCTTCCGATATGAGGTGCACGTCAACTGGACACTGCCTGCATATTTATCGCTCATCCCAGCGGGACTGTACTGGTGGAAAGCATATGCCTTGAAGAAGTTCAATGGCGAAAGGCTTCTGACTTACTCGCTGTCTTACGGAGTGGGAATCTGTGCAATTATCAATGTAATTGGCTGCCTATTTGTGCTGAGTACCGCCCGAGGAGGCTCTGCACTAACGGGCATTGAGCCATGGAGCCAGGTCGCGGTCTTTGTCGAGAAATATGAGGATCAGTTGGAGGATCAAACACATCGCGAGCCACTGGTGGTAGCTGGAGGAACGTATCGTCTGGCCAGCGAATTGGGATTCTATCGCGTGCCTCTGGAGACATTGGTGCCGTCCAGCCATTACACTACCAGCGCCTGGTTTATCGAAGGTGATGGGCTGGCATTTCAATATTGGACCAATCGCAATGCCTGGCACGGCAGAGACTGCGTTTATATCGGTGAAGGGGCCGTTCCAACGCGATGGTTGACACCCTATTTTGATTCGGTCCAGGTGGTTCCAGAAGTGATGTTGCTCAATGGAGCGAATTATCATCTAGCTATCTGCAAGGGCTATCATTCTAAAGCAGAACCACTGGTACGCTCTAATGAAATGCTCAGGGGTAGTTTGCCAGATTGAATTCTGTAACGCATTTGCCGGTCCACAAAGATTTTGCGTTCAATTATTTTAGTGTTTGTGCGCTTACAACCTCTTCGCCGGCTCCCATCAGGAAATCCAAGCCTTTCTGATTGAAAATCAATAGCACGTTCTTCTCCAGCGGCACTGAAAGGACCAGATTCGCGATGCCGGTCGGCATGATTGCGCGCCAATTGTTTACTGATCTGCGCGAAAAACAGCGGGAGGCACGAGCAACCATTTGGGTGGAAGTTCTATGCGCGCTATTCTCGGATGAAGTTCCAAGTTTTTTGAGTGCATGTGCGACGTCCGGTCACCATACGGGCACGCGAGTTCTTGTGACGGTCTGTCACAAATGGGCCTTTTCACATCGAAAACCACGGGTTTTGTGACGGAACGTCACACAGGTGGAAGGCATACTCTATAACGCGGGCTTGCTGGGGAGACTGCAATGGGGGACGGTCGCCGGGTCCCCCTCCACTTCCACAGTCTGATCGCTCTGAAGGGCGTTTCCGTAGCGGTAATGACCACTCTAAAATGGAACCTCCGTTTGTGAAACGCTCTTCGGCTATCGTTTCGGGCCAGTATTAGCGAGCATTAGCGAATCGCCATATACGTTCGCGCGGCCTTTTGTGACAGACCGTCAAAGTAATTGTTATAGCACATCACCGAATGTTGATAGTCACGGTTTGGTGACGCATTCGCATGGATGGAATATGCTCAGTGCCAGGGGTGACTTGATCAATCCGAAATTGCGTGCCACCAAGCTCTATCCAAATCCGCTCTCGGCGCGAGGTGCGCAGGCGAATCGTCAGATTCTTTCGCTCCCTGGCAATTCCTAGTGCCCATGCTATTGCTTCCTTTCGATTCAGATTCGGTGGCTCGGACCGAGATTGATATAAGCCGGGGATCAAACGAATGACTAGCTCCCTGGGAACTAGGTCTGTTGTAGCTATGGGTGGTCTTGCAGCTGGTCATCGGTGCCGCGTCGACCTTCGGGCGACGAGCATGCCTTGCTGATAGAGGAAAGGTTCCGGCCCTCTTATTCCTTCTTACGATCCAGTCGCTTGAGAATTAGCTGAGCCACCTCAGGAAGAATATCCTTTGGATATTGCCCCAGTACCGCTCCGTGTATCAATTCTGATTGGTGAGAGAACCATTCAAAGAGTCGCGAGGCCACGGATACTTGTGTCATTCCGCTGCGGCCACTTGTGGTCATCAGCTGATCTTTTGCTTCTTTGCTCAATTCCAAACGCGCCACAATTTTCTTGGCCATGAGGTCTCCTAACTACAAAGGTGTTAAATAAATGATCTATATTCTTTTAGTTAAAATTGTAGGCGGTCTCCACGACTTCTTTAAAATGTGGAAATGATGAGGGCATTGTTCGGGAACACGTTTCAAAACCGACGGAGTTCACTAGCACGCTCATTTTCCTACGACGAGGATTGTGAACGATCCAGGAACCATTCGGCCGCGTGCCCATCGTCGTCTTCCCCCGGTCTGATTCTGGGATACATCCTGCGTCGAGGGTGCGGCATATTCAGCCGTAATCAAAAACATATGATCTGTATTGTTGTCGAGTGTCGAAGTGCGAGCTCCTCTTATGGTTTTCACATTTTGCTCGACTTCAAAACTCGTCGGACTATTCTCTTTGATTATTGTCAAAGTTCCGTCACCTTGCGAACTAAATGCTTCCATGGTGTTCGGATTGAACCCCGCGCTATCTACTCCTTGGCCAATCGGCAACGTAGTAATAATCTTTCCGTTGTCCGCGTTCATCACCACACAAGTCTGCGGATCGTGGCAGCAGACAAAGAGAATGCGATTTTTTGCATCGAGTCCCAAACCGCCTGGCCCACCTCCTTTGCCGTTCAATTCATAATGAGCGGTTACTTTCATCGTGTTGGCGTCTACAACAGCGACGTTGTCTTGGTCCTCGATGTCGATGTAAATATGTCCGTTGCCATCACTTTGCCCTTGTTCGGGAGCGCCGCCCAAATCAATGGTGCCTACAACTGATCCATCCTTGGCGTCAATAACGGACACATTCGGGCTGCGATGACTGAGCACGTATATTCGTTCGGTCGCTGGGTCCAGAAAAATCCCGTCAGGATTACCCTCGACCGGGATCGTCTTAATCGTCGCCAAACTTTTGCTGTCGAACATGACGACAGGATTGCTGCTACAAAAACCGTGGCCAGATTTGGCATCGACCGCCACACCATGGACACCCTTGGTGTTAGCAATCTCTCCGACAGGCGCTAAAGTATCGAGATCAAACACGGTGACGCGAGGTTCGCCGCCACTGCCACGCCCTGCGGTTCGCGGAATATACAGACGGCGACCTGCCGCGTCGGCATACACGTAATCAAATCCGCCATCACCACCTACTTTGACT
>DASXDR010000136.1:0-12821 GCA_036490535.1 Tepidisphaeraceae bacterium
CCTGTTCAAAGTGTTTGATGATTGCCCGCCGCTCTCGCTGCGTAAATGCTTCCCTGCTTGGCATATGGCCTCCTTGACGTAAAGAAAGGCACAATACCTAAGTCCTGGGCCTGGCGCGAGGACTTTGTGCTCGCCGCTCTAATCCCACTTTTTTAAATTTGGCGCCTGGTATGGACAACGCGGCGGTGCGCACCGCCGCTAAATATTTGAATTCGTTAGTTAGCGGCGGTGCGTAGCACCGCGTTGGCAAACCACTTTTTCTCGATCACGGCGCGACTGCATTCAATCCTATCTGCACATCCCCGTGAGAGCGATTGATAATTTGTGGCTTGGAGTGAAATCGGCATCCCATGATCACCGCTGACGTTACCGGGGTTTCTAAAATCACATCTGATTTATTTTCATCGATGAATTCGCATCCGTTGATGATCGTGTTTCCGGCAAGCATATGAATCGCGGGGGCACTGGGATCATGCTGCGCCCAGGAAATAAAATGACAGGCGGTCAGTATCAGTGTGCCTGATCCCTCATTCACAAATGCGCTATCGGTTATTCCGGGCACGCCCCAGAATCCGCAGTTGGTGAATTTCACCGGACCGGCATTGGTCTTGGCGATTCGCACGCCGCACATGAACTGGCCATTGACGAATGTGACGCCGGCATGCGGCTGGAGCGAATCAATCTGCACCGATTGCGGGCTGGTGTCCGATCCGCATTCAGTGAGCACGGTATTGCCCGGCCCGTTGTGCCCGCGATCGGTGAAATGAAATCCGCAGTGATAGGAAATGCAGAAACAATTATTCATGTATTCCCAATCGGTGCGTGCGATCACAAACGCTTCGGCGTGAGCGTTCGTGTAATCCTCGAGCTTTTTATCGTCTTTCCAGAATGGCCAGAAATGCACATTACTGATCCTGCCAATATCGTAGCACTGATCCACGAGGATTCCGGTTTTGAGTGGCTGGCCATATAGGCCGTTGATGAAATGGCGGCCTGCACATTGATTGCCGAAATCGACAGCTTGGTAGGGATTGACGAGCAAGCAATTCGTGATTGAGCAATTGTCGCCGTCGCCGCGCACGCACCATGGATAGGGAATGACATCTTCCGTCTGTTCGGGATATCGCACGATCAATCCCGTGATCTGCGACATCTGGTGTAGCGTGATAAATGCTGGCCCGTCTGGGGTTCCCTTGCCTTCGTAGGCCAGCAAAATACTGCCGTTGGGTTTGCCATCCGGGGCATTGGAATTGGTAGGCGGCGCTTCGTTAACCCCCGCAAGAATCACTCCTATTGGTACGCTTAAATGTCCGTTCACCCGATACTGCGCCGCTGGCAGAAAAACTCTTCCACCATGCTGTTGCGAGGCTGTGTCCATCGCCTTCTGAATCGCAGCGGTGTCATCGCTGACGCCATCGCCTTTGGCCCCAAAATCTCGCACATTCAGTTCGCCGGCTCGCGCCGACATACCTACAAAGAAAGCAAAAGCTGCTGCGCACCAGATCAATTTCATATTCGTTTCCTTTCTAGCATTCCGGATGTTTGCCAGCCGCTGAAGCGACCAGCCGCAGAACGGGTTGATGATTTTATCATTGAACTACCGCCGATGAGCCGATAATGTTGTAAAGCGGCATTGATTTATGGCTGTACTGACCGCGACAAAAAAGGCAGAAAGCGCAGAATCTCCTTCTCCCAAGGAGCTGGAGCGCATTCTGCGCCTGCAGGTTCCCGTCATTGTAAAGTTAGCTGAACGCACTCTCACCATGTCCGAAGTCATGCGCCTCGGCACAGGCGCGATCATCGAATTCTTCAAACGCAGCGATGAACCTCTCGAGCTTCTGATCAACAACAAACCTATCGGCACGGGCGAAGCGGTCAAAGTTGGCGAAAACTTTGGCCTGAAAATTACGCATATCGGCGATGTCAAAGCCGTCATCCGATCGCTGGGGCGATAAGAAATTATTTTTGACGGGCGAGATTCATCGCCATTTCCATGGCCTGCTCATGAGTTGAGATCTTGTTTTCCAATTGATCATCATAAACCTGATCGAGAATCTGTTTGAACAATGGCCCGGACCGCAGGCCTGCCGCAAGCAAATCTTTGCCCGTAATCAGCGGTGGCGGAGCGATTTCGGATTCCGGGAATGTTCCAAATTGTTCGAAAAGCCAATGAAGGCGTGTGTCGAGTGATGGTTCGACACGGGCAACCGCCGCCAGCAAAAGTGCCGCTTCCGGCGGATCGAATCGGGCGAGAAAGCGTTTCATGATCGCCACGCTGGGGACATGGGGCTGAAGAAGAATCGCCAGATCGAGACAGATGTGCATCATCTCCGCTTCATCATTGCTGATTTTCAAATCTTTTCGGCACGCACGGATGCTTCGCTGAACTTCGGCTTTTTCAAATAATTCGGCGGGCGATTTACCGGCAATCGCCGCCAGCCGGTAATCCTGCACAAATGCCGCCAGGACCAGGCCGAAGGGAAGATCGTGCGGCGTGGCAAGAGCTGAAAAGAAAGACCGTTCTGCGGCTTGCTCGGGTCGCTCTGCCAGATCACGCAGGATTACCTGCGGCAAAGCGAATTCCCAAAGTAATTGGCAAGCACGAAGTCGGGTCGACGGGCAGAGCATCATCCGCAATTCGTCGGCAATGCGCTCGGGACTGATGCGAATGAGTTTCACTGCGTTTTCGGTAATCGCCGCAGCAGTGGCGCTTTCGATGCGTAAATTAAACCGAGCTGCAAAGCGCATCGCGCGGAGAATCCGCAAATGATCTTCAGCAAAGCGCTCCTCCGCTTTGCCAATTGCGCGCAGCACGCGGTTCTGCAAATCCTCCTGGCCGTTGACGAAATCGATTGTCTGATTGGTGATCGGATCGAGGAACAGGCCATTGATTGTGAAATCGCGCCGCTGGGCATCTTCCTCTGGGGTGGAGAAACGCACCCCCTCGGGACGGCGGCCGTCGGCGTAACTCAGATCACTGCGGAAGGTCGCCACTTCGATTGTGCTCTTGCCTTGCCGCACAAGCACGACTCCAAACGCTGCCCCCACCTCCTGCGTGCGCGGAAAAATCTCTCGTACTCGTTGCGGCGGCGCATCGGTCGCCACGTCGTAATCTTTAGGCTCGAGCCCGAGCAGCAAATCGCGCACGCACCCCCCGGCAAAATAGGCGATATACTTATTTTTCCGCAACTCCTGCAGCACCGCCATCGCATCCTCGCGACGGCAAAGAGGTTTAGGCGAATTTTCCTGCATCTTTGATCCGACAATATAAGCAGCGTGACCGCTTTGGCGACTGCGGACGAATTATTCAAATGCCCCAATTTGACATGGCCAATAATTGATCTAACATTATATCCGGATAGAGTAATATATGCGTAAGCCGTTTTTGCAATTGGTTCAGGAGCGTGTCGTCGTGCTGGACGGGGCGATGGGCGCTAATCTTCAGCAGCGTACGCTCGACGTGGAGCGCGATTGGCTGGGTAACGAAAACTGTTCCGAGATTCTCAATCTCTCCCGGCCTGACATTATTCAAAGCATTCACGAGAGTTTCCTTGCCATTGGCTGCGATGCGGTGGAAACCAATTCCTTCAACGGCTCCCACGAAGATTTAGAAGAAGCCGGGCTGGCTGAGCGCACGATTGAAGTGAATCGAATTGCGGCACAGATCGCGCGGCGAGCCTGCGAGAAATTTGAAACGCCGGATCGACCACGCTATGTGGTGGGATCTGTTGGTCCAACACGAAAGTTGCTTTCTCTCGGCCAACAGAGCTGGGACCAGCGGCTGATTGGCATCAGTGAGCAAATTCAAGGTCTGCTCGAAGGCGGGATGGATGTGCTGCTGATTGAAACGCAGCAGGACATGCTGGCGATCAAGTGCTCCATCGCAGCGGCGAATCTCGCATTTGCAAAAGTTGGCCGCCGTACGCCGATCATGGCGCAAGCTTCGTTCGATCTGAATAACGGCGCCAACATGCTTACCGGCACCGACCCGGAAAGCTTCGTTGCTACATTCGCACCTTTCGATGAAGTCGACATTCTCGGATTGAATTGCGCTTTTGGCCCCGCGGAGCTTTCTGAAACCATGCGGTACATCGCGGAGAATTGGCCGCGCTATACGAGCGCTCTCCCCAACGCCGGCCTGCCGATCATGGTCAACGGCAAGAGCCATTTCCCGCTCAAACCCGAAGATTTCACCAAAGGAGTGATGCGCTTCGTCAATGAATTCGGCGTCAACATCGTCGGCGGATGCTGCGGGACCATGCCGGAACATTTGCGCCTGGTGTGCGAAGCGGTGGGGGTTGATCGAAAAAGCCCACGGCCGGGCCGTGGGCTTTCCGAGAAATCTAAACCTGCACCAAGAATCTCTTCGCTCGTCAGTGCTGAGGATATTCGGCAGGATTTGTCTTACTTGATCGTAGCGGAACGCACTAATACGAATGGTTCGCGGCAATTCAAACGGCTGCTTCAGGAAGATGATTTTGACGGGCTGGTCTCGATGGCGCGTGATGAAGTGCGTGATGGGTCGCACATGCTGGACGTTTGCGTTGACTTTGTGGGCAGGGATGGCGTGCGCGATATGCAGGAAGTCGTGCGGCGATTCGTCAATTCGCTGCCGGCTCCGCTCATGCTGGATAGTACGAATCCCGCGGTGATGGAAGCTGGGCTGAAACTGGCAGGGGGGCGCTGCGTTCTGAATTCGATGAACCTCGAGGAAGGCGAAGAGAAATTCGCCCACATCTGTCAGCTTGCCAAAAAATACGGTGCTGCGGTCGTTGCTGGCTGCATTGATGAAGACAAGCAGAACGCCATGGCCCGCACGGCCGAGCGAAAGATTTCCATCGCCACGCGCATTCGTGATCTGGCCGTTGGTAAATATGGATTGCAGGATGGAGATTTGCTCTTTGATCCGCTGGTGCTGCCGATCTCGACTGGCATTGAAGAAGATCGCCGCAATGCATTGGAAACTATTGAAGGGACGCGGCGGATATCGAAAGAGCTGCCGGAGTGCCATACAGTCGTGGGGCTATCCAATGTCTCTTTCGGGCTCAAGCCCGCGGCGAGGGTGGTGCTCAATAGCGCATTTCTAAATGAGCTGCGCGAAGCGGGCCTGACCGGCGCGATCGTGCATGCTTCGAAGATTCTGCCCAAGAATCGTATTCCTGATGAGCAATGGAATGCGGCTCTGGATTTGATTTATGATCGCAGGCGCGAGGGATTTGATCCGTTGACGCATTTTGTGGGGTTGTTTCCAGATGGTGGCCTCGCCGCTGAAGTGGCAAGGCCGATGGAAAATCTGAGTATTGAAGAGCAATTAAAACGACACATTATTGATGGGGAGAAGCGCGATCTGATTGCTCACCTGGAGGAAGCGCGGAAGAAATATTCGCCGCTCGACATCATCAACAATCTGCTGCTCGATGGGATGAAAACTGTTGGCGATCTTTTTGGCTCGGGGCAGATGCAGTTGCCGTTCGTGCTGCAAAGCGCCGAGACGATGAAAGCCTCGGTTGCGCACCTCCAGCAATACATGGAGAAAACAGAAGGCAGCTCCAAGGGGCGAATTGTTCTCGCTACTGTCAAAGGCGATGTGCACGACATCGGCAAAAATCTGGTCGACATCATCCTGACCAACAACGGTTACACCGTTTTCAATCTTGGGATCAAGCAGCCTATCCACGACATTCTCGCTGCTGCCAAGGAGAAGAATGCCCAGGCGGTCGGTATGTCTGGCTTGCTCGTTAAAAGCGTGCAGGTGATGAAAGAAAATCTCGAAGAGATGAACGCGTTGGGGGTGAAGGTGCCTGTCCTGTTGGGCGGCGCCGCACTTACGCGTGATTATGCTGAAGAAGATTTGGCCGGTCTATATGGTGGGTCGCTTCTTTATTGCAAAGACGCCTTTGAAGGCCTCCACATGATGGACGCCATTTCCGGCGGCAAACTTGAAGCAACAATCACAACGCAACGCGAGCGCACCGCTAAAAGAAAGAGGCTGCGTGAATCCGCGGTTAAGCCCCAATCGCTTGACGCGGTCGACGTGAAGCCCATCGATCGTGCCAATCCGATTCCCGCTCCGCCGTTCTGGGGCCGGCGCGTAATTAAAGATATTCCCGCGCATCATGTTTTCTCTTTCATCAATACTAATGCCCTTTTCCGAGGCCAATGGGGTTTTAAGCAAGGCAAACAGTCGCCGGAAGAATTTGCACGCACCATCTCCGAAAAAGCCGAGCCGGTTTTTCGCGATTTGCAAAAGCGCAGTATTGAAGAAGGGTGGATCCATCCCCAGGTTGTGTATGGCTATTTCCCCGTGCAGGCGTATGGGGATGAACTGCGTGTATTCGATCCGGGCGTGCGCGAAAAGGAAGTGTTACGCTTCAAATTTCCGCGTCAGGAAGGCCGGCGGCGTTTGTGCATCTCGGATTATTTCCGCCCCGCTGAATCGGGCGATTATGATGTGCTGGCGCTGCAGGTTGTGACCATTGGCCACAAAGCGACCGAGCTGGCTGAAAAACTCCGCGCGGAAAACAAATACCAGGAATATCTCTACGTCCACGGCTTCAGTGTTGAATCCGCTGAGGCGCTCGCTGAATTCTGGCACAAGCGCATCCGTCAGGAGCTGGGTTTCGGTTCCGAAGACGCCGGCAACGTCAAAGAAATTTTCCAGCAGGGATATCGTGGCTCCCGGTATAGCTTTGGCTATCCGGCCTGTCCCAACCTTGAGGATCGCCGCCTCATTGCTGAATTGCTAAAACCTGAGGAAATTGGCGTGACCCTTAGCGAAAACGATATGCTCATTCCTGAGCAATCCACCGACGCCATTGTGGTACATCACCCGCAAGCGAAATATTTCGACGTCTAATATCGGCGGTGGCACTTCAGCCAGTGGCGAGCATAGTCGAGCCGTGCCACTGAAAAACGCACTCCGATTCTACACGCCCAAATTCTTGGCCAAATCATTAAACTCCCTCCCACCAACGCCTTGTCGCATCAGGCCGTTCTTGTTATCTTTTGCATAAACGCGGATTTGCCGGCGATGCCGGAGGAAAAATACACCATGGATCATCGCAACAGCGCATCGGATCATCGAGGCAAGTTAGTCGAAGAGCTCGAACGTCGCCGCCTGCTTTCCGCCGCGCTGGCGAACATCCAATGGCACGGCCAGACCGTTCAGGCGTTCGCTGACTCTTACGTCGTCGATCTCAAGACTGGCACCAACTTTACCGCCATCGCTGCCAAAAAGAATTTCACTGATATCGATAATCTGGGCGGCGGTTTCTATTCCTTTGACTCAAGCGCCGCGCCTTCCTCTGTCGCTCAGTGGGGGGCGAATAGCGATGATGTTATTACCATCACCCCCAACACTCCGGTCTACGCCCAGTCGGTTCCCACGCCCAGCACGCCAGCTGTTCTTCCCAATGACACGTATTTCCAATCCGGCGACCAGTACGATATGTACAACTACGGCCAGCCGATCGTGAACACCTATGGCGTTACGCTCAATGGCACTGCGGGCGATGATATCGATGCCACGCAAGCCTGGACCATTTCCACCGGCTCGAGCAGCACGGTCGTTGCAATCCTCGACACCGGCGTCGATCTCACGCACCCCGATCTGCAAAATAATATCTGGACCAATCCCGGCGATATTGCCAACAATGGGCTTGATGACGATTCCGATGGTTACATCGACGATGTGCACGGGTGGAATTTTTCGCCCACGGCCAGTGGTACACTTTCCAATAACAATAATGTTAACGATGACAACGGTCACGGCACCGCCGTCGCGGGCATCATCGGCGCTCAGGGGAATAATGGCCAGGGCATTGCCGGCGTAAACTGGAATATCTCCATGATTCCGGTGAAGGTGCTTGACGCCAATGGTGTCGGCTCTGCCGCCAGCGTCATCGCGGGCGTCGAGTATATTACTACGCTCAAAAATCTCTGGGTGGCGACTGGTGGAAAAGACGGCGCGAACATTACTGCCGCTAATCTTTCTCTCGGCGACACCACTTATCCCGGCACCTACGACCAGATCAGTGCGCGCGCCTTTGAGCAAGCAGGGGACGCAGGCATTATCATCGTCACCGCTGCCGGCAATGGAAACCTTACCTCCGGATCGACTGAAACTAACTTTTACGGCAGTAATCTCGATACCGCTGCGAGTTTCCCTGGCAAATACAGTCTAAACCTATCGAACGTCATCACCGTCGCTTCGGTAGACAATCAGGGCAATCTCTCCCTCTTCTCCAACTACGGTGACCAAACCGTCCAAATCGCCGCCCCTGGAGAAGATATATGGAGCACTTATCCGGATAGCATCCCTGTCGAAACCATAAGTGGCGGTTTCATTAATACCGTTAATGTCTCTTACTACGCTCAGAGCGGTACTTCCTTCGCCGCTCCGCATATTACGGGCATTCTCGCTCTGATGGCTTCTGTGGAACCCAATGCTACTGCCGCGCAATTAAAGCAGGCACTCTTCAGCAGCGTGGATCCGCTCCCTTCGCTAGAAGGTCTTACTTCCACTGCCGCCAACAAAGTTACCACCGGCGGCGAAGCCAACGCCTACAAAGCGCTCCTGGCCATCCAGAACATTTTTGTCCAGACCGACACCTATACCAAAGGCAATTGGCAAGGCTTCGGCACGGGTAATATCTACGGCTCGTCCGGCGCTTATATCGCTGGCCAATCCACGACGTTCCCTTCCGGCGTCAACATCACCGGCGGCACCACGGTGGTGTATGGCGACTCCACCAAAGCCATCAACAAAAACCAATCTGCGCTCCAACTCATTGGCGATCCTACAGACCGCATTGAAGCCGGCATGACCAGCGCCACGAATATTGATGTCTCTCTAAATCTTGCCGCTCCCGAACAGGTTACCCTTTATCTGGCTGATTACGACAATCAGAAACGCTCCGAAACAGTCAGCGTGATTGATCCATCCACGGGCAATTCCATCAGCGGCCAATACGCCCAGAAAATCACCAGCTTCTCCGGCGGCGAGTATGTCACCTATGACCTCACTGGTAACGTCGAGCTGCAAATCGCTCGCACTGCCGGTCCTAATGCGATCCTGAATGGCGTCTTCCTTGATCCCGTTCCGACTAGCGCGGCTCCGGGGGCAGCTGCTTATGCTCACTTTGCCTCAACCAATACGACTGCGGGTGGAAATTTTCAATCTTCGTTCGGCTCGCAGGGGGTCTATCTCCCGGGGCAATCGACCAATTTCCCTTCCTTTGTTAATGTCACTACCTCAGGCGCCACTACGGTCTCAGGCGGGGGCAATAAAACCAACCAGCTTCAAAATGCTTCTGGCACCGGAACAGTCAAAACCTATTTCTCCAGTCCAACCGAGATTGACCTGAATATGGATTTCAATGATGGCCTGGTTCATCAGACCACCTTCTATGCTGCAGACCTGAAAAATAAGGGCATCGCTGAGCGGATTGAAGTTGTTGATCCTTCTACCGGAAATGTCCTTGCAACGCAGGATCTCTCCAGCTTTAAGGCTGGTGAGTATGCTACCTTTGATCTCTCCGGCAGCGTGGAAGTCCGCATCATCCGCCTGGCTGGGCCGGCTGCAGTTCTGGGTGGGGTGTTCTTCGACGCACCTCCGGGCGGCAATGCCAGTTACAGCGGTGTTGATACCACAACCGAAGGAAACTGGATGGGCCAGTACGGTAATGCTGGTTCTTATATCCCTGGCGTCACCAGTTCCACGACCATTTCTCTGGGGAGCGATTACAGCAACGGCACTGCCGCCCTGACCATTAACGGCGCTACCACTCAAACCAATACCGCCAAGACCAAGGACAAATCCGCTCTCGAAACCACCAGCGGCATCATTGCTTCCCGCACTCTGAATCGCCTGGTTGCCCGGAACTCTTTCACCATCACTGTCGATTTCTCAGACACTGCCACGCACGAGCTGTCCCTCTATTTCGTCGACTCTGATACCAACAACCAGCGCTCCGAGCTGGTTCAAGTCGCCAGCGGCACCAGCACCGCGCAACAACAAATATCCGACTTCAAAACCGGCAAGTACGTGACTTTCAACGTGCGCGGCACGACCACCATTACCATCAGCAATGTCCGCGGCCCCAGCGCCGTCCTCAATGGTTTATTTATTGATTGATCAAAATTGAAACGCTTTGAAAAATCCGCGACTTGTTTTGCGTCTCTGTGAGAACTCCGAAATCCTAAACTCGAACTCCGAAATAAATCCCCAAGATCAAAATTCAAAATCCCAAACTGGCTCGCCCCTGGTTTAGGATTTCTGATCGATTCGAATTTTGAATTTGTTTCGTATTTCGGGTTTAAAATTTCGGATTTTAATCCTGGACAGATTGATGCTCTGGTGATTCAACGATTCAATTCTCCCCATGCTCAATCTCCTCTTACAAGGCAGTTGGACGCAGGAGCAGATAAAAGTCAGCACGATTCCCTCGACTCGGCCGATCTATCCCGAAGTCGAAAAAATCATCGAGCAGACGTGGGCAGAAAAAAAATCCCATCTCGGCGATGCCCTCTTCGACGGCCCCATGTCCCGCCTCGAATCTTTCCATACCGATGGCCCCAATCTTCATCTGAATCTCAGCACCACCAGCTATCGCGTTTTCCTTGGCACCAATCTCTGCCACGCAAGCCTAGCCGAAAAATTTGGCCGGCCGGCACTGGCCAACGCGATCGGTCTCTCTGCTGCGTTGATCACTGCTGACAATAAATTAGTCATGGGCCGGCGGAATGATCGCGTTGCATATTATCCGAATCGTATCCACCCGTTTGCTGGGGCGTTGGAGCCGCAGGATGTGCCGAATGTTTTTGACGGGATGCAGCGGGAGCTCAAAGAGGAATTAAATCTTTCCGCCGATCAAATTCAGGAGCTTCGTATGCTCGCAATCATCGAAGATCAGCGACTACTTCAGCCTGAATTCATCTTTGTCGCACGCACCTCATGCACCGCCCCTGAATTCGGGCAATCTCTAAATAACGCTGAGCATCGCGATCTATGGGTACTTTCTGCAATCTCCCCCACTATGTGGGAGTTACTGAATTCGATCAAATTGGAAGATAAAACCTCACCGGATATTTTCACCCCCGTTGCGGTCGGTGCACTAATTATGTTTGGTCGCCATGCTTTTGGCGACGAATGGCGTAAACAAGAGGTCATGTCAGCATTCCAAGTCATCGCGCAATAACATTAAATAACTTGAATATTTGCAAAAAGACGTTATAAGGTAATTAAGCACACGTCATATGGAGAAGGCCAGACGCAATATAATCATTGTCCTTATCGTTGCGATTGCTGGCTTCGTAAGTTTTTTGTCAGATATTTTTAATGTAGAGAACCATGTCCGTATCATGCCAGCCGTATCTCCGAGCATAAAACAAAAATTGAATGGTGTATTTGGTCCTGTGGCTGAGGGAGCGGGTCTTGAGCCTTCTTTAATGGAAACCGCAAAGGGTACAAAGACTGACAATTCAGACCAACCACAACATGTACCCATTCACAGTCAAAACTCTGGAGAACAAATCCCTCAACCTGCGCCACTATCCCATAAGCCGTCTCTTTGCGTAAAAATTTCAGGCCGCCGTGACACCGTTTGTTTCTATCCGCTGGTGATCATGCCACACGATATGCCTAATCCCATGGTCATTGACGCCGATGACGTGCTAGCCACGGTAGGTGCTACTTCTGATACGCGCATTGTCTTAGAGATTTCGGGAAACCGGAACAAAATCAAAATCCCCCCTTGGATGAATGACAATAACATTCAAATTAAAAGTCGCGATCAATCCAATCAGATTGAGCACACGGCATTTTAATTCCATTATCACGCTCTAGACAAATACTCACCGGTTTCTGTCGAAATTCGCAACGTCTCGCCGATTTCGATGAATGGAGGGACGCGCGTTTTGAGGCCGGTTTCCATTTCCGCGTCTTTCATCTGGTTGGTGGCGGTGGCGCCTTTGATTCCCGGCGGCGTATCTGTTACCTGCAAATCCACTGTCTTGGGTAGTTCGTAACTGACAACCTTTCCATCGTGAAACATTGCCTGCATTTCTGTGTTCGGTTTCAAATACAGAATATCATCGCCAAATACTTCCTTCGGTATCGTCTGCTGATCGTACGTATCCAGATCCATGATCACGTGCCCTTCATTATCTGAATACAGATATTCGACTTTCCGCCGGTCCAGATTGACCGTGTCGATATCATCCGTTGCTCCGACGCGCTTATCGAGAATGGTTCCCTTGGAGACATCGCGCAGCTTGAACTGCACCTTGGCTCGCAGATTTCCCGGGGTATTGTGGTCGGCATTGGTGACCACGAGCAATTTTCCGTCGATAATAACCGCTTGGCCGCGGCGAACGTCACTAGCACGCATGGCGTATTTCCTTGAAAAACCCTAACTTACGATGGATCAGGCCATTTTTCCTGAACCCTTCTATGTACCCGAGGAATCCAATAGAGTCAAATTGCCCTATCGAGCGCTCTCAGCCAATAGAGCCGGACCGTCCCCGGCCCGAGCGGCACCAATCTTACGCAATTCCCGAAAGGGCGGTTCATTGTCCCACTAACCTTTCGGCGTTAAATTTGTCTTTGATGATTATCATGGAGATCGAACGCATGAAACAAATTATTGGCTGGTTAGCGTTGATTCTGGTCGTTGTTCTCGCGGCAGTGTCGCATGCGGAGGATACGACTGCAAATCATACTACAAAGGTCTATAAGACCACCGAACATGAAAAAGACGTCACTATTGAGCGGACAACCACAACCGTGCGGGAAACCACTTTGGTTCCTGCGGTTAAACGCA
>DASXDR010000157.1:0-29155 GCA_036490535.1 Tepidisphaeraceae bacterium
CATCTTTCAATATCGAACTGTTGTCATGCACCCGCGCCAGCACGCCCGCCTTGGCGGCATGAGCCACTTCACAAAACTCCCGCCCCGGATTTTGTTCGAACAAATTAAACACCGTCTGCACCGCCTTGGCGTTGTGATCGAGAACCGCCTTAAAACCTTCTTCCCGCCACCCAATCGCCGGCCCCAGGCTCACCCCCCACGCCCTGATCTTCCCCTCATCTTTCACCTTGTCCAATTCCGCAAACAGATCATCACGAAACTGCGGCAGCTTGATGTTGTGCGCCATATACAAATCAACGTAATCCGTCCCCAACCGCTGCAATGATTTCTCCAGCGAACTCCGCATAAAGCTCGGCGAAAAATCCTGCCTTCTCTCCTTATGGCTCCCCGCTTCGCCCGGATCGCTATAAAAGTCATAACCAAACTTCGACCCGATCTCGATCTTTCCGCGCTGCGTTCCCGATTCCTTCATCCACTTGCCAAACAGCATCTCCGCCCGCCCATTCCCATACGCATCCCCATTATCAAAAAAAGTAATCCCTCGCTCCAACGAAAACCTGCAAATCTCCGCCGCCCGCTCATCGGTGTAATGCCCCCACCAATCCACGCCAAAAATCCAGCAACCCAGAGAGATCACCGAAACCGAAACATCACTGTCACCAAAATTACGTCGCTGCATAGACCAAAATCATATGCATCATCCGACCATGAGCAATGCCGTTCAGATCTCCTCTCGCGCGACGCCGCAGCAAATCCGCGGGATCCTAACGCCAACGTTTAGCCGCGACCCGAAGGGGAGCGCGTACTGCAGCGGAACAACCACGCTCCCCTTCGGGTCGCGGCTAAGCATTCGCTCAACTCCTTCCCCCTTGTAATCAAGATGTGCGCACGGGTAGAAGCGCATTCCCTTGTCCCTTGCCGCCTTGTCCCTTGTCCCTTCCTCTATCAGCGTTCAGTTATTGCCATCATCCCCATGCTTAAACACCTTATTAAAAAACCCTCCCGCCTTATTAATCCCCTTCCCCACCGCATTCCCCACCGTCTTCCCGCCTTTTTCCAACCCGCGTTTCGCCGCATCAGCCAACTGATTCAACCCTGACAAATCCAGCGTGTAATGGCTTGTCGTCCCCGTAATCGGAATTGGAATCGTCGTCGGCACATTATCCAAATGCACCAGGCTCGTGATATCCCCAAACAACGGTGTGGGAAAATCCAAAATAAATTTATGCAGCTCCTGCGTCCGCACATCTACATACCCATGAAACCCCAGCGTCAGTCCCTGCCCAATCCTGAATTTCAAATTTGACCAGATCATTCCATTTTCGATATTAAACTGTGCATTATCAATATTCCCATCTAGCTCTTTATTCAGCACCGAGCGCGGCGAAAACGCCCCAATCACTACCGCCATATT
The DNA here is from genome assembly GCA_036490535.1 of Tepidisphaeraceae bacterium. Classification (GTDB taxonomy): domain Bacteria; phylum Planctomycetota; class Phycisphaerae; order Tepidisphaerales; family Tepidisphaeraceae; genus DASXDR01. Next base: position 1,415 of record DASXDR010000157.1, read on the forward strand.
GTTCGCAATCTGCACATCACCCACCGACAAACTCACCTTGATATCCCCCGGCGACGCCCCCGCCGCCAATGGATGCGTGAATTGCGCCACCGAAAATCCGCTGCATTCCACCAGCGAAATATTGAGCAAACCCGCTGCATGCGTAGGATTGCTCAACACCGGCGTAAGACTCGATCCAAATTTCCCCAGCATCGGTGCATTTAGCTGTGTCCCCGCGATCAACTGCAAATTCGGCGGCGTAGATATTCTTTCCGCCGGATCAGCCAAATCACACGAAACCCCCACCAGATTCAGCGTCCCGCCATTGAGTTGCGCCGGCGTCTTCCCATTCCCCGTAATCGTCACCACCCCATCCCGCAACATAAATTCTGGCGAAACACTCACCAGCGTAATTCCATTCCCCTCCAATCGATCCAACCCAATCGATCCCGTCACCCGAACCTTCTTCAGCGACTTATCCAAACTCTGCCCCAGAGGAAAGCTTCCCGTGATATCAATCGTATGCTTCTGCACGCCCGTGATCGCATATTGGCTCAGCGTCTGCTGCTCATCCGCTGGCAGCATTGGTGTGATAATCTTCAGCAGCGCTGCCAGATCATATGAAACCACCACGCGCACCTGATCGAAATCGCGCGTGCTCGAAAGATGCCGAATTGCCCCGCTCAGCGTCGCATCCAGCGCATGACTGCTCTCCATGGCAATCGAGCACGAATTAAAATTCAGCGACTGTTCCGCCGAATCAAACGACACATCATTCACAATCTTCACGGACGATTCATGAAACTGCGTTTGCGCATTCTCCACCACCTGCAGATTGGAAATAGTCCCATTTCCGCGCGCCACAATCTTCGCCCCATCCGTCATAAACTCCTGCACAAGCACCGCCTGCCCCGACAAATTTTGCGAGGTTGGCGTCCCATTCCACGCCGCCGCCAATGCATTCGCCCGCGCCAGATCTGTCTTCACCTGAATCTCCCCCTGCGCACTTGGCGTCGAACCCGTTTTCAGCACCACCGGCTTAATCAGCACCACCGATCCCAGATTCCCCAGCGATCCATCCAAAGCACTGACATCCAACTCGCCATCCGTTAGCTTTCCCGCACCCTTGAATTCCATCGGATCGAATTGATAGGTGCTGCTCTGGCGCGCAAAGGCCAGGTCAGTCGCGGTAATGTTGGCCTGAGCAGCCAGCGAACCATTTGATTCTGCCAATTCAATGTGCGCTTTCCCTTTCCCACTCGTCCACCGCACCCCCTTCGATTGAATTGCTTCCACCAGCGACGCGGTCCTCGGCAAATCCGGCAGATCAACATCCAGATTCGCTGAATGAATCACATGCCAACTCGCTTGGCCCGGGTTCAGCTGCACTGATCCATTGGCGGTCAGCGTGGTCATCGTCTGACCGTTCTCATTGGTTTGCAGAGCCATTTTGAAGTGATCCACGCCCGCAATTGAACCCGTATGATCGCGCAAAATCTTTCCGCTGAAGTCCACGATCGCAGATTGCTCCCGAATGGGCTGCACGCCGCCGCTGATATCCAGATTCTCTGCCTGCACGCGCGAAGTAATTTCCAGTGGCGTCGTTGGACGTGTTAAATCCCCCTGGCAGCTTAGCGTAGCCGCAATCGTCCCGCGCAATTGCCAGTTATGAAAATCAAACAGCTGCGAAAGCTCCCGCTGCGCCATCGCCAGATCGGCATGTGCATTTCCTCCAAAATGATCCAGCGAAACCCCATGAAAATCCGCCGCTGCAAAATCGCTGGCGAGTTTGACCGAAACGTCGTGCAATGTCGGTAGCGGTGTGTTGCTGGGCAAAACCGTCGCCGCCGAATCCAGCATGATCGGCGAAAATGCGATCGGCTGCCCATCATCCGTCCCCGAAATGTGTGACAACTCCAGATGCTGCGAAATCGCCGTGTGATCCGCGGATAGATTCATCTTCGCCGCAAACGCAATCTGCGCCGTTTTCAGCGATAACCCCGGCTGAAGATCGAGCGTATGCGGAAGCTGATGCGCCAGCGCCGCACCATCCGCCCGAAAATCCGCAGTGATAAATCCACTCTCCCCCGGTGCCCGATTCGCCGCCAGATTCTCCAGTGCCGCCAGCGATGTTTTCGCCGCCACCGTCAATCGCCCCTGCTGGAAGTCGACGCTCATCGGCTCCGGCAAATCCACCGCCCCATCCGGCGCAATTGTCACCTTCGGAATCCTGATCAACACCTGCTGACTCGAATACGTATCCCCTTTCAGCGCCGCCCCGCGTACTAGCACCTTATTTGCCTCTATCTGCCCATCGGCCACAATCCCGCGCGTCGGATATTTCGTAATAGTTAAATTTCCGTTGGCTTTTCCGCCCACCGTATCAATTTGCTCCGTCGGCAACAGTGGCGTCAGCACCGCCAGATCGATCTCCTTCAGTGCGACATTCTCCTGGATATCCATCTTCGCGACATCCAGCACCTGATTATTTGCAATCGCACTGATCTTCCCCTTCGCTGTTACTTCTCCCGGAGCGGCGGATCCGCTTTGTAACGTTACTGACAAATCATTCTCAATGGGCTGATTGATGCTCGGAATTTTCAATGTCCCCTGCATGGTGATATTCGCCGTTGGCGCCCCAACGCGCGTGATCGTCCCCGTGACATTACTGAGCGTGATATTGCCTGAAACATTCGGCAGCGGCGAACTCTTGGCCGTCGCATTACTTGTCTGCGTCGGCTTTAAAATCTGCCCCAGATTCGAATTCCCCTCCCGATCAATCACCACATTAAAATGAACATCCTGAACTTTCACATTTCCCAGCTTGTAATTCCCCTTAATCAAATTCCGAAGCGTTAACCCCGTCGAAAGATGCTTTACCGTCAGAATCTCTCCGGTTTTATCCTGTAAAGTTATATCATTCGCATGAAACCCACTGATCCATCCAAATGACCAGCTTTTTATCTGCAACTTAGCTTGCAGATTCGCATTTATCTTAGACAACACATACGAACGGACCGGGCTAAACGAGGCGATAGTTGGGATGATGAGAATGAAAAAAAGAACTATGATGATGGCGCTGGCTGCGATTATCAGCCAGCGGCGTCGTTTACGGTTGGGTGCGGGATCTTGCGGCATGATGAGCAGACTAGCCTACCCAAACCACCCTGCTGGAGTCTACGTATGGATTTGTCGATGTTTTCCAATATAGAATAAGCATCTTTCGGTCCAATAATATTTAAGCAGCTTTTCGAAAAGGAAATGTTCATGAGCATGGGCAAATCAGCAGTCATCTGCGGCGGCGGCGGTTTCATCGGCGGGCACCTTGCTGCCAAGCTGCTGGCTGAGGGCAAAAAGGTCCGCGTGGTCGATATCAAGCCGACGAATGAGTGGTATCAGGTGCATCCTCAAGCCGAGAATGTAGTTGCAGACCTGAACCTGAAAGATGCTGCATACAACGCTGTCAAAGGGTGCGATGTGGTCTACAACCTCGCCTGCAACATGGGCGGAATGGGATTCATTGAAAACCATAAATGCCTTTGCATGATCAGTGTTCTGATTAACACCCACCTGCTGATGGCGGCCCGCGAGTTTGGCGTGAAGCGATTTTTCTATTCCTCTTCTGCTTGTGTTTACAACGGAGATAAACAGACACGTAAAGGCACGGACGTTTATTTGAAGGAAGAAGATGCATATCCGGCCATGGCGGAAGATGGCTATGGCTGGGAGAAACTCTTCTCCGAGCGCATGTGCCGGCATTTCCGGGAAGATGACAATATCGCGACTCGCGTGGCGCGGTTTCATAATGTGTATGGGCCATTTGGCACCTACGAAGGCGGCCGCGAAAAAGCCCCGGCAGCGATTTCACGCAAAGTGATTGAAGCGAAATTGTCGGGGAAACATGAGATTGAGATTTGGGGCGATGGGCTGCAGACTCGCTCATTCATGTATATCACGGATTGCCTGAAAGGGATCGATCTGATTACGGATTCCGAAACCTGGCATGAACCGATCAATCTGGGGTCGGATGAAGGGGTGACGATCAATCAGCTCGTGGACGTTGTGGAAGATATTGCGGGGATTAAATTGAAGCGGAGTTATAATCTGAATGCTCCCAAAGGCGTGAATGGCCGAAACTCGGATAACACTCTGATTAAAAAAGTGTTTGGCTGGGCGCCGGATACCAAGCTGCGGGATGGGATGGAACAAACCTATAAATGGATTTATGACGATTACATGAAACGCCACGGCGGGAAAGTGGCTGTGCAAAAGCCGGCGCCGATGGGCGCGCATGTCCGTGAGACGGCTACTGCTACGCGCTAAAACATTTGGGAGAAGCCCGCCGGTGTCGAGCAGCCCAAAGCCGAATTTTCTTGTATTCAGCCAGGTCTTCGTCCCCGATCCAGCCAGTGTGGGGCAGCACATGGCGGATGTGGCGATTGCCATGGCGCAGCGCGGGCATGCGGTGCGGGTGTATTGTGCGAATCGGGGGTTTGAGAATCCGGCGGTTAAATATCCGGCGAGGGAGAATCTGCATGGGGTGGAAGTTCGGCGATTGCCGTTTTCGTCGTTTGGGAAGAAGACGCTGGTGCATCGGGGGCTGGGGACGCTTTCGCTGCTGATTCAGTTTTTGTGCATTGGGTTGTTTCAGAGGGAGATTGAGGGGATTTTGTTTTCGACCTCGCCGCCGTTTATTGGGTTGGCTTGTGCGATCATTTCCAAGTTGCGCGGGGTGCCGATTGTTTACTGGGCGATGGATTTGAATCCGGATCAATTGCTGGCAATGCGGAAGATCAAAGAAGGTGGGATTGCGCATCGGATATTGGAGGGGATCAATCGGATTATTTTGCGGGAATCAGCGCTGATTGTGGTGCTGGATCGGTTCATGGCCGAGCGGATCGGGAGGCGCGGGATTGATCGAAACAAGATGGTGATCTTGCCGCCCTGGCCGCACGAGCAGCATCTGGAGGATTTGGATCCGTCGCAGAATCCGTTTCGGCAGAAGCATGGGCTGGTGGATAAATTTGTGATTATGTACAGCGGCAACCACAGCCCGGCCAATCCGCTCTCGACGCTATTGGAAGCAGCCGTGAAGTACAAAGATCGCGATGATCTGCGCTTTTTATTCGTGGGGGGCGGGTCGGGGAAAAAAGAAGTGGAAGCGACCATCGCCAAACATCAGTTGAAAAATGCGATCTCGCTGCCTTATCAGCCGCTGGCAGATTTGAAATATTCGCTCTCTGCGGCGGATGTGCACGTGGTTTCACTGGGGGAGGATATGGTGGGGATTATTCATCCGTGCAAGATTTACGGGGCGATGGCGGTGGGGAGGCCGATTTTATTTTTCGGGCCTAAGCCGTCGCATGTGTCGGATATTCTCGATGAGAATCGGATTGGTTGGCATGTGACGCATGGAGATTTGACGGGGGCGGAAGAGGCGATTGGAAATGCACGGAGTGCGGGGGCGGCAACACTCGAGGAAATGGGGAGAACGGCGCGGGGGGTTTTGATGAGTCGGCTGAGCCAGGAATTGGTTTGCGGGCAATTTTGTGATGCGATAGAAAAAACGCTTGAAGCGAGCCGTTAAGAGCGAATGGGGCGCGTGACATTGAATTTTCTTCAAGATAAACACGGCGAGTAAGCTCGCCGGCTAACAGCAGGGTTTGAATCCATTGGACTCCTCACCGCGATGGCGGGCTTGTTCATGACGTGCGTGTAGAGCATCGTGGTTTCGAGCGATTTGTGCCCGAGCAATATCTGAACTTGGCGAACATCGTAGCCCGCTTCGAGCAGATGGGTGGCAAAACTGTGGCGGAAGGTGTGACAGGTCACGCGCTTGGCAATCTGTGCTCGTCTGCTTGCGGTCTTCACGGCGTTATCCACAACGCCCGGATGCGCATGCCAGCGAAAACCTCTCCCGGATTCGTTCCGGCGCAGGGTGACGCTGGGAAAGAGAAACTGCCAGCGCCAATCCGATTCGGCATACGGCGCTTTATTTTCCAGCGCCGGCGGCAACGGAACATATCCGCCGCCCCTGGTCAAATCGCGCTGATGCAGATGTCGCACGCGCCGGACCTGCTCCACGAGCGCTACCCGCAAGGCTTGCGGCATCATCACCACTCGATCGTGATCTCCCTTGCCTGCGCGCACGATGATCTGGGCTCGATCAAAATCCAGATCGCGCAGGCGCAACGTGCAACATTCCATGACCCTCAATCCCGCGCCGTACATGACCTGAACCATAAGCGTTCGCATCGATCCTGCGGGCAACTCTTCGAATATTCGCCGCACCTCGTCGGTGCTGAGCACGGTGGGCAGTCGTGTGGGCCTTCGGGAGCGCTCGGCGGCGAAACGCCCGAGATGATCGGCAGGCAATTCATCGACCAGCACTTGCGTGTACAAAAACACGATCGCATTGGTTGCCTGATTCTGGCTGGATGCGCTGAGCCGCCTGTCGATGGCCAGTGAGGTTAAAAAGCGCTCCACGTCGGCGGCGGTGAGCTCGGGTGGCGTTCGCCAGCGCCCCTGCACCCGGCAGAAGACCAGAAACTGCCTGATCCAGCGCTGATAGCAAGCGACGGTATGCGGCGAAAGGTGCTTGCGGGCCGCCACTTGCGCAACGCATTGCATCAGTTTCATATTTACCTAACTTACATCGAGAATTGATGGAGTCAATATTTATGTTAGGTAATTGACAGGAATCTTTTCTGGGCGTAATTTATGGCGAGTTCGGTGGTTCGGAATGGCATCGTGCTATTTTGAAGGTCATCGATATAATACTAGTTATTGGGCATGGGCACGTGCAATTGATTCCCATCATGCTCTGTCTGGCAGTTGGCGCATTTGGCAGCGCTATAGTCTCGCTTTTTCAGAAACGTTGGAAACGCGCGGTTGGATTTTTCGCAGCAACATTGATTTTCGCTGGCTTAGGTACGGCTCTGCTTTATTCGTGGGAAGCGGCAATACAACGAGCCAATGATTTCGCTGCTTCTCGGCATCCCCAATAACCAGCCGCTGCTGTGGACCGGCCGCGTCGCGTCCGTGTACAATTTTGTTCGAGTGGCCCCCCCGCGCGTCGCGTGCCGGCCACAGAACGTCATCCGTTATCCGCCTACGGAGCCTGACATGTACTGGACCTACAAGTCTCTTCCAGAACTGACCGATCTGCCGCAAACCGAACGCGATCGGCTCTGGAAGCTGGCGCGCAAAGACCCGCTCCGCTGGCGCGATGCCGTAGTGCTGCTTGTGCTCGCCGCAGTGGTCACGGTCACGTTCTTTGTTCAGGACGCACTTCCGCACTCGCCGAAGTGGCTGCACTTTCTTCTGTTCGCCGCCAGCTATTTTGCTACATTCAAGGCAGTCGATCTCGTGTTGCTCGCCCGCTATCGTCCGGTGGTCAGGCGTTTGCGGGACGGCGGATAACCAGCCGCTGCAGTGGACCGGCCCCGGCGGTGGTAGGTGTTGCAGGCCAGCGTCGGGTTCTCGCCGGCCCGGCCACTGAACGGCGTTGCGTTATACCGCCTAGCCAATGGAGATCACGACGCGATATCTCACGGTCGACGAGCACCGGTCAGGCATCGCGGCGGCGGTCCACTTTTACGCCGGCAAGCAGGTCGAGTGCGTTCTCGTCGCATACGGCTGGGGATGCGATTGTCCTGACGAAGAGTTGTACCAAGACAAACTGATGCGGCTATCGGATTTTGGGGCTTTCGTATCGGCGGCTGAGGCGGCAGATTACTACCGAGTCAGCAAGGATAATCTGCATTTCAAAGACGAATCAGGCGTGTCAGAGTTTCTGTTTTGCCACGAAGCGGACATACATTTCACAACTGATAGCGCGGTACTCCAAGAGGAAATTCAGGCGCTGTGGCGGAAGTTAGGTTTTGAGCGAAGTCGACCGGCGGTATAACCAGCCAATGCTGTGGACAGCCCCGCATCGCGTCGAAACTTTGTCTTTGGTATAGTGTCCCTTGGCGCGTCGCGTTGGCCGCCACAGATCGTCATCCGTTATCTGGCCCTGCGAGGACATGAGTCAACCGGTTCTCGAATATTCATCTCCATCAACCCGGAAACGTGTCAAAGGCATTCCCGCAACCATCTTCAGTTTGATCGCGGCTGCGCCTGTCGTTGGCATTTTTGTCTATGCGTTTTTAACTGGTCGAATGCACGACTGGGGAATGGGACTGATCGCGATTCCATTTTTTGCGGCAAGTACCGCTCTTGCACCATTGGCATTGATCTGCTCTTTGGTTTCTCTACGTGGCCCAAAAGATCGCCCCAATTTAGCATATTTAGGTGTGACCGTGAGCTTATCAGTAACGATCTTTTGTTTGTGGCTCTGGATTCACTGATTGGCGACAAAGAGGCCAGATAACCAGCCATTGCTGTGGACCGGCCGCGTCGCGTCCGGATATAATTTTTATTCCGTGGCCTGCCGCGCGTCGCGGGCCGGCCACAGAACGTCATCCGTTATGCAAACCTCGGCTCACCGGTGCGCGTACTAACACCAACAACTGGAAACGTGATCGTCTACGCGCGAGTTCGCAACCCGGACAACAAAGCGCTGCTCGAAAGCCTGCTCGTTAATCTGCCGGGTGACCGCATCAGCCCCACTCTCTACGAGATATTCACTGCGGATTGGGATCCTGGCCTTTGGGACGAAACCGTCGAGCGTATGGAGTCCTATATCGACCCCGAACGTGACACGCTTATCTTTTGGCAGGTCGTCAATGGTATCCTCGCTCGCACCAGCATCGCGGGACGGTTTGCATAACCAGCCGTTGCTGTGGACGGGCCCGCGTCGCGTCGTTACCTTGTTCTTCATTCAACGTTCCGCTGGCGCGTCGCGTTGCCCGCCACAGAACGTCATCCGTTATACGGCCTCAGTCACCACCGTGTGGACCCTTGTCGCCATTGTCAGCGCTGCCTGGCTACTTTGGGTGGTCGTGTGCCTCGTCGCCCTCGAAGCCGACAAGCGGCAACACAAGCGCCTGCCGGACGCCACCTTCAGCGTTATGCCGGTCATTCCGCTTTTCCCACTTCTGTTCCTCGAAGTAGCGCATTTGCTCAACTGCGCCGGCCATGCACTCGGTCTCTGGGTTGTCGGCAGCATCCATGTTATCTTGATCGTCGCATTCTTAATTGGCATGGGCTTTGAGGTACGTCGAATGCGTTCAGCCGGTCCGCCGGCCGTATAACCAGCCGCTGCTGTGGACCGGCGGCGTCGCGTCAGGATATACTTTTTGTTCCGTGGCCACCCGCGCGTCGCGAGCCGGCCACAGAACGTCATTCGTTATCTGGCGGCAAGAATGTCGGCGAAGTACCCAATACAATTTGGCTTAATCGCGTTGCTAGCCGCATACGGTGGAGCCTTCGCCGTAGACACATGGTGGTTCCGTGCGGTGTTCCTACTAATTGCCCTCTCCTTCGGGATTGTGGCACTCGCGTACATGTTTCGCCAACCATCATGGCTTCTGAAACGCCCTGACGGCTCACGCGGCGTCTTCGCCTGGGCGCTACTTTGGCCGTACTACCTACTTGCACGACTGTCCTTAAAGGCCTATCTGTTAACACATCGAAACGCTGAGCCCGCTGCGGAGCTTGCACCCGGGCTATGGTTTTCGCGCTGGCTTACCCCGGTTGAACTGAAGCGCTTTTCGCGTCCACCTGCCATCTTGGACTTGGCAGCTGAATTGCCTCGATCCAATCCATCCGTGCCCGTCTATCGTTCTCTACCTTGGCTGGACGGTCGCACGCCGACGCAACAAGACCTTTTGACGGCTACCAATTGGATTTCTGAAAACCTTGCGCACGGTCCAGTTCTGGTGCATTGCGCGCTTGGCCATGGGCGTACGGGATCAGCGGTTCTCGCTTGGCTGGCGACCATCGGTCAGCTTTCGAGTGTGGGTGAGACGGTCCAACGTCTCCGCGCTCTCCGTCCTACGTTTTCTCTTTCGCAAGGGCAGCTTTCTCAAGTAGAACGGTTCAACGCATCACGGGCCGCCAGATAACCAGCCAATGCTGTGGACGTCCCCGCGTCGCGTCGAAAGTTTGTCTTTGGTAGGATGTTCCTCGGCGCGTCGCGTTGGCCGCCACAGATTGTCATCCGTTATGCCGCCAAAGCCGACCTACGAGATTGACGGCAAGCGATTCTCGACCCTTGGGGGTTTCTATGATGAGATCGGCCACGTTCTTATCCCGGAGGCCGAATGGGGCCACAACCTCCACGCATTCAACGACATTTTACGCGGCGGATTCGGAACGCCAGATGGGGGATTTGTGCTAAGGTGGCTGAACTCCACTATCTCGCGTGAACGACTCGGCTATCCAGAGACGGTGATTCAGTTGGAGAAGCGTTTGCAAAGGTGCCATCCATCGAATCGCTCCTCCGTTGCGAGCGATCTTGAGCAGGCCAAGCGTGGCGAAGGTGCCACAGTCTTTGATTGGTTAGTAGAGATTATTAACGTCCATACGGCAGGCGGCCGTGAGCAGAAAGATGGGGTGGAATTAGTGTTGGCGTAAAGGCGGCATAACCAGCCGCTGTTGTGGACCGGCCGCGTCGCGTCCGGATATAATTTTGTTCCGTGGCTTGCCGCGCGTCGCGTGCCGGCCACAGAACGTCATCCGTTATGCCACACCAAGACGACTTACTGCTAGACGAGGCCCGCTCGCTTCTCGACGACCTCTGCGTCCGCGGCATTCCAATTACGAACCTTTTGCAAACGGGAGCTTTTCCCGAAGGGTGGCCGCCCAAATACCTTGAATTCGTTGAACGAGTTGCGGGGGATTATCCGCCTCCGACGCCGCTGCCCCACGAAATCATGGCCCTGATTTACGCAGCGTCGGTATATTGCACCAAGCGATATTCTGATTGGCAGCACCTTACCAGTGGAATAAACAACGACACAGAGGGAGTTGTGAATAAAGTGCGCTGGGCTGGCGACCGACTCATTCTCAGTCCGTACTATCACCATAGTCAATCGGCAGGCGTGGCATAACCAGCCGCTGCTGTGGACCGGCCGCGTCGCGTCAGGATATAATTTTTGTTCGTGGCTTGTCCGCGCGTCGCGTGCCGGTCACAGAACGTCATCCGTTATGCCGCCTCCAGAACGCCATCCGACGGCAGTCGAACACGCGGCGATGCTTCGTCAGCGGCTCGCCCAGTTGTAGCGGGAGATTCCAAATCCAAAGGCACGGGCGCTCGTACAAGCCAACTTCCAGAAGATGATCGCGGAAGTCGAGGCAGGTCGCCAGCCCCGGCTTAAGAACCTGCTTTCGGCGGGCATCATTGAGGTGGCTTCGCTAAGTGGCCTTGAGTATGCGTGACGACCAAGTGATGTTGAAGCAGCAATAAATGACGCGCGGTCGCGTAGCTTGGAAGCGAAGGGCGGCCAAGCCCAGTTTCGACTGCCGGACGGTACTTGCGAGCTGTACTGGATCGATCTCGCTCCGTCGGGACGCACGCTTGGCGAGCCGTGGAACCAGTGGGTCGACCGCTCCGCGGACGACGCTATTGCGAACTTCCGACGACGTATGGCAGCGACGAATTGGCAGTCAGAGATTCAGAACTGGGAGTTCCTATGGGAGAAAGCCGGTAAAGGCGTCGACGTGATGTCGTACCTGTATTTCGTGCTATACTTCGGCGAAAATCCGCAACAGACGGCGGCATAACCACGCACTGAAACGGACCGGCCGGGCGGAACGGTCCCTGTTGATCGAGAGACGGTCAAGCGCCCGGCCGGCCGTTCAATGCTGATCCGTTATGCCACTAAAGCAATGACCTGCCCAAAATGTGGACATCACGAGTTCACCAAGACTGTTCCGGGCATGAACTATCCGGATGAATATTGGCGCAATATTCGGGAGCTTATGGGCCGCCACCGACTTGTTATTTGTGAAGGGTGCGGCGCGATAGTCGATTCTGAGGACGGCATCGTTATTGATCGGCGCATCCCTCCGATGTTCGCTTACGCGGTGTTAACAGTTACAGCATTAACTGCGATAGCAATAGTGGCGTGGGTGGTGGCATAACCAGCCGGTGCTGTGGACTGTCCGGCAGCCTCACAGCAGGCGGGCTATGCCGCGCTGATATTATTTTATTCGAGAAGCTTGCAGCGCACGGCGATACATTATCTCGCCTTGACGCCAAACGATCTCAGTCAGTTGCTGTGCAGACCCTTAATTCTCTGGCCGCATACCGAGAAGGGGAAGTCAGCGATATACTCTAATTGATTCTACTTTGGAGGAGTGGAGTTTATTTTCCGTGGTCGCTGAAGCGACCACGCCACAACATCGATAGAAGATAGAAGGAGAAGTAATGAGCAAGTGGTTGATTTTGGTTTTGTGCGTATTGCCGCTGGGGTGTCAGAAGACGATTCATGAAGCGAAGGCAGGAAAGCAGATTACGCCATGCGTGGTGAGTTTGTAGGGGATTGCGCGTTTTAATTTCCTGGGAGATGATCCCGCAGCTTTGCTACGGCGTGGCGCGGGGCGAAAAAAAAGCCCGCGGATTATTCCGTGGGCTTGAGGGAGGAATGGGAGAAGATCAGATCGAGATATAGGGTTCACTGCGGGTATCGTAGACGATGGTGACAGTGCCGGTCGTGGAGATCAGCCGGGCAGTGTATTCCATGCCGGCCGTGAGCGTCGGGGCGGAGCTGAGATTGACGGTGCCTGTGATAGTGGTGCCAGCTGCGACCGAGCCTAAATCAGAGGTTTGGAACGGTGTGGCGTTATTCAGATCAGCGCCGATGGCGGTCAGGAAGAATTGAATCTGTGCGTCAGGGAGTGCGCTGGCGCGGGTGTTTTCAATAACGTAGTTAAAACTGTTGATGCCATTCTGGTTGCCGGCAAAGCCGCTGCTTTGGTTGGTGGGGGTATCAAATTGAATACCGGCGTTGCTGTAGATCGTGCCGGTTGCAGTGGCTGTAGATAGCGTGGCGTTCGAGGATGGAGAGGAAAGAGTTAACGTGAAATTAGCGCTCGTGGCGGTCATGCTGGTGTCATCAAGGACGGGCACATCAATCACCTGGCTGGTTTGTTGAGGGGTAAATGTGAGCGTACCCGTGGTGGCGGTGTAATTGGTGCCTGCGGTGGCGGTTCCATCAGACGTCGCGTAATTCACCGTGACATTGGATGACGGAGCGGAAGTAAGCGAAACAAGGAATGCAGCGGTGGTGGTGGAACCAGTGACTTGCGCAACCGAGACGTCATTGACAGCAATCGCGGGGAGAGTGGGCTGCGAGGTGTCATCGTTGACGATAGTGCCGGTGGCGGTGGCGCGAGAGAGAGTAGCATTGCTGGGACTCGCGAGCGTGACCGTAAACGTTTCGTTGGGCTCGACGGTCGTGTCACCAATGACCGTCACGTCGATATCCTGGGTGAGCGTGCCGGGGAGGAATGTGAGAGTGCCGGTCGTGCTGTAATAATCGGTATTTGGGTTTGTCGAACCGAGTGCGCCGCCGGTGGCAGTGCCGTCGGCGGTAGCATAGGTGACGGTAACGGTGCTGGTCGATGCAGCGGAGAGCGTAACCGGGAAATCAAATGTGGAATTCGCTCCGGTGCCTTCATCCTGGGTGACATCGCCAATCGAAAGAGTTGGCTCGGAGGCTTGGGCATTGACGATGGTGCCGGTTGCGGTCGCGTCGGAGATCGTGGCGTTGTCGGCAGAGGAAAGATTGACTGTAAAAGTGGCGCTACTGGCTACGCCGCCGATGATCGGGACAGTGATTTGCTGCGTGGTTTGACCCGCGGTGAAGGTCAGCGTGCCGTTGGCGGCGGTGTAATTGGTCGGGGCGATAGCGGTGCCATTGGCGGTGGCGTAATTCACGGTGACTGTTCCCGAAGCGGCAGCGGAGAGCGTCACAGTGAATGTGGCATTGGCAGTGCCGCTAGTGGGCTGGTTGATTGATACATCCGCGATGGACAGCGAGGGAAGAGCGCTATTGGGATTAGTGATCGTGGCGGTGACGGAGGGAGTGGTGAGCGTAGCGTTGGTGGAGCCGGAAAGATTGAGGACGAAATCAGCACTGCCGCTGACGCCTCCGAGGATCGTCACGGGAATCTGTCCACTGGTGGCGCCGGCGGGAATGGTCAGCGTGCCGGTGGTGGCGGTGTAGTTGGTGCCGGCGATGGCTGAATCATCGGCAGTTGCATAATTCACCGTAACATTTTGCGAAGCGGGAGCGGAAAGAGTGACATTGAAATCTGCGATAGTCGAGCCGCTGGAAGACTCATTAACGGTAATGCTATTCGCGGTCAGTGCGGGGAGCGTTGTGGAGCTTTGGATGGTAACAGCAGTCGTGCCAGCAGTGACGGACGCGTTATTGGGACTGCTGAGATTCACATCGAATGCGCCTGCAGCGCCTGCGAGGATCGGCACGGTGATGGTCTGCGTGGTGACGCCAACGGGGAAAGTGAGCGTGCCAGTGGTTGCGGTGTAATCTGCACCGGCAGTGGCGGTGCCATCGGCGGTTGCATAATTCACCGTGACCGGATCAGCAGCGGGCTGGCTGAGATTGACGGTGATGGTGGCGCTCGAGCCAGCAGCACCGGTGTCAGTAGCATCGGCGCTTAAGGTCGAGCCGCTGGTTGTGTCGGTAGTGCCGATGACACCAACGCCATACGAGGGCGTGCCGAGCGTGGCATTAGCTGGGCTGGAGAGTTGCAGAAGGAAGTCTTTGTCGGAAGCGAGATTGGCCTGGGGTTTAATTTTTACCTGGACATTGAAAGTGGTTTTCTTGCCGGAGAATGTAGCGGTGCCGGATTTGGTGAGGTAATCGGTGCCGGCGACGGCGGTGAGATCCTGCGTGGAATAACCTACGCTCACCTTGGCATCGGATCGGCCAGTCTCGGTGATCGTAAAGGTCATGGTCTTGGTGCCCTTGGCAAAGGCAGCAACCGGGGCGGGAGTAGACACCGTAAAAACTGGCTCGGCATCGACATTGTTAATCGTGCCCACGGCTGAGCTTGGTGAAATCTTATCCCCCTTTGGGGCTTTGGAGAGTTTCACGTTCATGGTCAGCGGAGCATTAGCAACATTATCATCCATCGTGTTAATAGTGAGCGTTTCGCTGGTGTCACCAGGATTGAAAGTAATCGTGCCTTTGCCGCCCGCGTAATTCACTCCGGATTTGGCGGTTTTATTTGAGGTCGCATAGTTCACGGTGAAAGCGGAGGCGGCGGGGGAATCGAGGGAAACAGTAAATTGCAGCGGGCTGCCTTCATTGGCGGTCGCCGCAGCGATACTCACCGTGCTCATCAATACGCGCTGCTCCAAGGGTTGCAGAGCGCTCTCAAGAATAGAAAAGCGACGGGAATTCTTTTGGCTGCGGGTTGGGCTGGTGCGTGTCACGGATGTTTCTCCAAAAAGGATTTTAAAAGTTAATTTCGTATGGCTGAGGCTACCTTACGAAGAGGACAGCAAATTAAACAACGGAGAAAATTGAGAAATGTTTGAGGAAATATTGAGAAGCCAGGAGCCAGAAGTCAGTAGCCAGAAGAGGTAGCTCACAAATTATTCTGGCTACCGGCTCCTCTCCCCACCCTTATCAAAATCATCAACATCCATTATCCTTGTCGGACTCGGGTGATCCGGGAAGAGAACGAATAAAGAATGAAGGCTGAAAGATAAAGGCTGATGAAAAGCCTTTGATAAAGGAATTGCACGCGATGTTGCTTGAAGGCCATTGGCATCAATCGAATTTGTATTTGTGGGGACGCGGAGAGAACGGCGCGCTGATCTCAGCCGCGGATGTGCGGGCACAGATCGGTGAAAAATCCGCCGAGCCGATCCTGGCATCGGTGGGGATCGAAGCCGAGCTGCCACTGCGCTTGCCGGATGGGCAATGTGGATGGCAGGTTCGCAATGCGCCTTGCCTGCAATTTGCGCCCGCAGATGCGATTGATCTGCTGATCTCGCTGCCAACTGAAAATGAATCAGGATCGCTCAGATTCTTCATGAGACTCGCGCGATATGTCATCGCCAAACTATCAGCTCGGCAGTTTTATCCCGATGTGCAGCAAAATTCGCTAGAAGAATTTGAAGCGATCTGGCGATTGCTCGTGGGTTCAGAGGATGAGCTGCTGCGACTGCAACAATTCGCCGGCGCCATGCCGCCCAGCGTACGGGCGGTGGGAGATACCACACTGGATGCCGTGCAGGTAGTTGATTCATTCCTGGCGGCGACGACGGATGCAATCATTCGCCGGGATGTTTCGCTGGATGAATTTTTCTCCACCGTGCATACGCGCGCAACCGAGCCGGGGATTGGCATGGATGTGCGCTGGCTGGCGGCGCTGCTGGGAAATGATCGCCTGCTGCGGGGAAGTGATTACGAGCGGGCGGAATTTCTGGAGCAACTACGGCGATGGACGGCACGGCTGGAAGGCGGTGGAGCATCGTCGGAAATGCGGCTCTGTTTCCGACTGATCGAACCGTTCGAAGAAAACGACGAGCGCTGGACCTTGCGATTTGAATTGCAATTGCAGGATGATCTCGATGATCGAATTATTGAAGCCGAAGATTTGTGGCAGCAGCAAGCGAGCGAGCCAGGGGCGCTGACCAGAGACTTGCTGCGAAGACGCGAGCAATTCCGTGCGGAGTTGGCGCGGGCGGCCCAGATCTTTACTGCATTGGATCCAGCATCCCATCTGCCCGAACCCACGCATGCGGAGTTGAGCACGTTGGAAGCGCATGCATTCATTCGGCAATTTGGACCGGCGCTGGAGGAACTGGGCTTTGGCATATTCCTCCCAGATTGGGTGACGCGCCGCGAATTGGAGCTCGGGCTGATCCTGAATGTCGCTCCGGGCATAGAAAAAGAGATCGGCACCGGGAGGCGCGGCAAGCGCAATGGAGAATGGGAACTTTCCAGCGGACAATTTGGTTTGCAAAGCCTGCTCGATTTTGATTGGCAGATTGCCGTCGGCGATTTGAAATTAAGCACGCGCGATTTGCAGGCCATCCTGGCCAAAGATTCGCCCTTGCTGCGGCTGAATGGACGATGGGTACAAATCGATCGCGATGCTGCCCAGAAAGCCATGGATTTTGTCAGCCGGCAGAAGACGGGCAAGATGACGCTAGGCCAGGCGTTGCGCACCGCATATGGTACCACGCGCGCCGAAGCTGGACTACCGGTGATCGGCTTGAGTGGAACTGCATGGATCGACAATTTACTCGGGCCTAATGCAACCAAAATTAGCTCCGTAGAACAGCCCACAGATTTACAAGGCACCCTGCGGCCTTACCAGCGGCGCGGGTTGGATTGGTTTGTATTTTTGCAGCGACTGGGGTTGGGAGCCTGCCTGGCGGATGACATGGGGCTGGGAAAGACGGTGCAGTTGATTGCGCTGCTGTTGCATGAACGGCAATTACAAAAGGATGATGCCGCAAGGTTGCAGGATGAAATAAATGCAAATCCATCTTCTGTTGATTCGGTAGCTAGTGGAGGTGCAGGCAATTCAGTATCCGGCGTTCAGAATTCAGCGTATTTTTCTCCCGGTCCCACTTTGCTCTTTGCGCCCATGAGCGTGGTGGGCAATTGGTATCGCGAGGTACAACGGTTCGCGCCGTCGCTGAAGGTTCTGGTGCATCACGGGCCAGAGCGGTTAGCGGGGTCGGCATTCGCCGCAGCGGTGAAAAAGAGCGACCTGGTCATTACAACCTATGCGCTGGCCAGCCGAGATGCGGAAGATTTGCAGCAAGTGAAGTGGTATCGTGTCGCACTCGACGAAGCACAAAAGATCAAGAATCCCGCAGCAGCAGCGACGGTGTCGATTCGGGCGCTCGATGCAGTTCAGCGCGTCGCTCTAACCGGCACGCCAATCGAGAATCATCTTTCTGAACTATGGTCGATCATGGAAGTTTTAAATCCAGGATTGCTGGGTCCAGCGAGCGAGTTTCGCGAGCGCTTTGCGGTGCCGGTGGAGAAATTGCAAGACACCGAACGCGCCCAGCAGCTCCGCAGTCTGATTCAGCCATTTGTGCTGCGGCGAATCAAGACCGATCCAACGATTGCCGGCGACCTACCCGACAAGATTGAGATGAAAGTGTTCTGCAATCTCACCGCGGAGCAGGCAGCGGTGTATCAGCGCGTCACGGGTGAGATGCTCGGGCAGATCGATACTGCCGGCGGCATCCGCCGTCGTGGATTGATCCTGGCGGCGCTGACGAAATTGAAACAGATTTGCGATCATCCAGTGCTATTGGAAAAGGAGAAGGATGAATTGCCGCCCGTTTCTGAATTGCATGGACGCTCTGGGAAATGCGAACGGCTGCTGGAGATGCTCGAGGAATTGCTCGAGGAAGGCGATGCAGCACTCGTCTTCACGCAATATCGGCAGATGGGATTGCTCTTGGAAGCGATGATTTCCGACCGACTGAAAACGCAGCCGCTCTTTCTGCACGGCGGCACGAGCAGCAAACGCCGCGATGAAATGATCCAGCAATTCCAGGCGCCCAAGAGCGAGAACCGCGTATTTATTCTTTCGCTCCGCGCCGGCGGTTTGGGTTTGAATCTCACCGCAGCGAATCATGTTTTCCATTTTGATCGCTGGTGGAATCCCGCAGTCGAATCGCAGGCCACCGATCGCGCCCACCGTATTGGACAGACCCGCAAGGTACAGGTGCATAAATACGTCTGCGTCGGCACCATGGAAGAAAAAATCGACAAACTGCTCACGGATAAAATCGCCCTGGCCGACAAGATCGTCTCCAGCGGAGACGAATGGCTGACGAATCTTTCCACGCAGGAATTGAAAGAATATCTGCAGCTAGGCCGCGACGCCGTTGCGGAAGTGTGACGTCTTATTTTGCGAAAATAGCCGGGACTCAACGAGTCCCGGGAAGTGTCAGAATTCCGGCGGTCGTTTACCGCCGGCTATTAGATGTAGTTTTAGTTAATTTTCCACAGGTGCATAGCACTGCATTTTCATGATGACCAACGATAACTCCTCCAGCCTCCCCGATAACCCCGACGATTTCTTCCGCGCCGGCGAAGACATCGACGTCCTCGCCCCGCTCGAAGAAGGCTCCGGCTCCCCTGCTCTGGAACGCCTCGGGCCATCGCCATTTCCCAAAGGGAAATTTCCATTCCTGGGTTTTCTAGCGACCGTTTACGATCATGTTTCTCAGCATGCCCTCAATCGAACCAAGTCATGACATCGCACCTGCAAAATTCGCCGTATAATATTTGAGATGGCTGATCTTCCCCGCGAAACCAATCGCCCACCGCAAAAATCTCATGTATCAATGCGCGTGGCGGGGTGGATTCTTGCGATCATCGCGGTCATTATTTTGGTACATTCGATGATTCCGCAGTTCGGGATTCCTCCCGAACATGATCACCGAATCCAATGCGGAAGCCAACTACGAACACTTGGCCAAGCAATGGTTATGTATGCGAATCAACATGATGGCCATTTTCCCGAAAATGCAAAAGCGCTTTTGAAATACATGAGCGATGGAGCGGATTTCAAAAAAGCCGCTACCTGTTTTGTATGCCCTTCGACCAAAGATACGCCGGCCGACAACGTTTCCAGCCTGACCGCCGGTGGACATTGTTCCTACATATACCTTGCGGGCGCACTTACAACCGCTTGCTCGCCCGATGTGGTGTTGATGTATGAACCTCTAACAAATCACCAAGGCGACGGCGGAAATTTCCTATTCGCCGACACACACGTAGATTTTGACGGAAAGACTCTTGCTGAAAAAATGATTCGCGAACTTCAGGCAGGTGAGAATCCACCGCCATCGGCAAATTAAATCGCCGCCCCGCCAACCGTCAGCGGCACAGGCTGCGCCGAGGGCTTGTAGCTTGGTTCTACCGCGATCTGCAAGGGGCGACGCTTGCCAGCAGGTGGTAAGCCATCTTCATCAATGATCCGCTGAATGGCCATGATCCCTTCGATCAACGTCTCCGGCCGCGGCGGGCAGCCCGGCACGTACACATCCACCGGCATAAACTGATCGATCCCCTGAATCGTCGAATACGTATCAAACACCCCGCCTGTGCTGGCACAGGCGCCCATGGAGATAACCCATTTGGGTTCGGTCATCTGCTGATAAATGTGCTGCAGCACCGGCATCATCTTCGTCGTCACTCGCCCTGCCACGATCATGAGATCCGCCTGGCGAGGAGAGAATCGCATCGCTTCAGCTCCGAACCTCGCCAAGTCATAACGTGACGAAGCAGTCGCCATCAGTTCGATGCCGCAGCAGGCCGTCGCAAACGGCATCGGCCAAAGCGAAGAACGGCGCGCCCAATTCACAACGCGCTTGAGCTGGGTGGTGAGGACATTATCGGGAAGCGTTTGCGTATCGAAGGCCATGAAAGGATTGTAGGGAATCTTTTTGATTCAGCCAAGCCCCCCGAGGGTTATGCGCAGGCTTTCAGCGGCGCAGGCTAATTCTCTCGATTTCCAGCAGCTTTCGCTTTCGATCCAAACCACCGCCATATCCGCCAATGCCCCCATTCTTGGCGATTACGCGATGGCAGGGAATCAAGATACACAGAGGATTCGTACCGGTGGCGGTACCGGCGGCGCGCACGGCTTTGTACGAGCCAGCATACCTGGCAAGATCGCTGTAGCTGACGGTTTTTCCAAACGGAATCATCGCAATTCGCTTCCAGACTTTTTTCTGGAACGGCGTACCCTGGTTGCGCATCGGTACAGAAAACTCGGTGCGCTTGCCGCGTAAATATTCCTGGATCTGTTTGCTGGCTTGCTTAAGCACTTTTTGATTCGGATTGAGTTTAGCGCCATTAGCCAGCGATCGCGATTCATTGCCATCGGCAAAGTACACCGCTAACAGATGGGTTTCACCCGCCAGCAGAAACAGATCGCCCATTTCGGAAGTTTTGAGTATTGAATATGAAGTCATGATTTTTTCTCCGTATTAGTCCACATGTGAAGCACTGCATAGGCCCGCCAGGGGCGCCATTTTTCTGCTAGTTCCAGGATTTTCTTTGGATTATCTTCGCCGAGACTTTTGCGAATGCCCAGGTCTGTGTGAGGAAACGCATCAGGCCAGGCGAGACTGCGCATGGCGATGTATTGGGCAGTCCAATCGCCTATACCCGAGATTTGGCGAAGCCGCTCGAGCGTTTGCTCGACGGGACTCCCTGGGCTTAATTGCAATTCGCCGCTGGCAATGGCCTTGGCCAATTCGATGATGGTTTGCGAACGCCGACCATTGATGCCGAGCGATGCGATTTCATCGACAGATGCCGTGGCCATACGCTGGGCAGATGGGAACACGAGAGTTAATTCGGCGTGCGGGGTGTTGATCAGCGTACCGAATTTCTCCGCAATCCGCCCCGCAATGGTGCGCGCCCCCGCGACGGAAATCTGCTGGCCCAAAACCGCTCGCACGGTCATTTCAAATGCATCAAAACAACCCGGCAAACGCAGCCCGGGCCGAGTATTTCCCAGTGGTTTTAGGGCTGCATCGATCGCCATCGAATCCGCCGCCAGATCAAACAAATGCTTCACGCGTCCCAGCACCACCCCGCACACCGGGCGCAGTGAATCCGACATATAAATAAAAAGCGCGTGCCGATTCGCATCATGTTTAACCTGGATATAACCATCGAATGTTTTTCGCTCGCGCTGGATCTGCACCGTGCGGAAATAGATGCCATCCCGCACAAATTCCACATGCGGAATCGCCCGCATCGCTAGAAATCCAACCAATCGCTCCCAATCGAATGGTGGTCTGAAGCCCAGGCAAAATGAAAACTCCGAAAATTGCTTGGCAGCATCTTTCTTTTGCTGCTTGCGCAACTCCGTGGGCGTGAGCCGATATCGCTCTTTCAACAACGCATTAAATCTTCGCAGGCTTTGAAACCCACTGACCATGGCAACAGAAATGATCGGCATGCGCGAATCCGTGAGCAATTGTTTAGCAAGCAACAATCGCTGCGTCTGCCAGAATTCCACCGGCGCCACGCCAAATTCATCCTGAAACACGCGCCTTACTTGCCGATCCGTCACGCCCAGCTTGTCCGCCAATTCCTCCAGCGAATGCTCGGGAAGAAAATCCTGCTCAATCTGATAAGCCGCCGCCCGCGCCAATCGGCCGCTGGCGTCCATCGAACTATTTCCCGGCGCCAGCTCCGGCCGGCAACGCTTGCAGGGCCGATACCCCATCACTTCGGCCGCCGCGGCATTGCGGAAAAACGTGCAGTTCTTCCGCATGGGAGTTTTGACCCTGCAAATAGGCCGGCAGTAAATCCGCGTCGACCGCACCGCCACAAAAAACCGCCCATCAAACCGCCGATCGCGGCTCAGCACGACCTGGTAACATTGATCGTCGCTCAACATCATGCCAAGACAATATGCATCTCGCGCGAGGCAATCTCGCCATTTTCGGACATGAAATTTTTTTGTCTTTTGAGTTTTGTTATGAGGCTCGCCGCAGCTCATGCAGACGCACAATGGATTGGATGGCCTTTGCTCTCGTGGATCGCCGTGCGTGATATAAATCCCAGGCAAGTTGAAGGTTGAGCCAGAATTGGGCTCCAACACCCAAAAACCGTTCAGGCCGCAGGGTGGTATTGGGCGTCATACCTCGTCGCCTATGAATCAGCTCATTCATACGCGTATAAGAAATCTTCAACCGACGTGCCAACTCGCGCTGAGTCAGCCCTAACGGCAAAAGAAATTCTTCTCGCAGCATTTGGCCGGGATGGGTTGGAGCGCGATTGGTAGGAATTCGGATCATTTAATTCCATAACCTATAAAGGAACCTGTGCTCTCTATTGTCTGAACATCATATTTCGGTCCCAGACAGTTCGGAAAAATTCCAAGGGTGTGTTGCCGAAGGTATAAATTATGGGCCTGTGGATAGAATTCGGCCCTCCGATGTGAAACCTAATAGTCGATTGATGAAAGAACTAGGAATGGCGTAGGTATAGGCATTCCATCCATTTAAATTCCACCTTTGACAGGGCACGTTATTCAGCTACAATAATTGTTGATAATTTAAGAGTCTCTTATCGAGAGTGGCTGAGGGTTGGGCCCGTTGACGCCACAGCAACCACCTGGAGGTTTACCAAAAGGTAGGTGCTAACTCCCGCCTGATCTTTGCGATTGGCAAAGACAGGGAAGATAAGAAGAGCTGTCTTGAATCCCTCCTGCGATTTTCAAGCCTCTTCCAAGCCCAACCCGGACAATTTACGGCCTTGCTATTTTAGGCTCCAGTGAGCCTGTCGAACTGTGGCGAGGGCATTTTTGTTTGGAGCGATATTATGAGTTACGTTCTTGGTCTGAAATGTAAAGAGTGCGGCCACCGCGTCCCTGCTACCCCCGTCCACGTTTGCGAGCAATGTTTCGGCCCCTACGAGGTCGAATACGACTACGCTGCCATGAAAGGCAAAGTCACGCGTGAATCTATTTCTAAAGGCCCCAAATCCCTCTGGCGCTACCGCGATCTTCTACCGATTAATGGTGAGCCCACGGTTGGCCTGCACTCAGGCTTCACGCCTCTCAAGCGCGCGAGTCGCCTAGCTGCCGAACTGGGTGTCAAAGAGCTCTGGATCAAAGACGACTCCTGCAATTACCCTACTTATTCATACAAAGAGCGCGTCGTCTCCGTCTCGATCACCAAAGCCATCGAATTCGGCTTCGACACCGTCGGCTGCGCCTCTACAGGCAACCTCGCCAACTCCACCGCCGCCCACGCCGCCCAGGCCGGCCTCCGCTGCTTTGTCATGATTCCGCATGATCTCGAGCAAGGTAAAGTTTTGGGCAGTTTAATCTTCGCCCCCACCATGGTCCGCATCCGCGGCAACTACGACGACGTCAATAAACTTTGCACCGAAATCGCCGACAAATACGGCTGGGCCATCGTCAACGTGAACCTCCGCCCCTACTACACCGAAGGCGCCAAAACCTACGGCTTCGAAATCGCCGAGCAGCTCGGCTGGAAATTCCCCCAGCACACCGTCGTCCCCACCGCCGGCGGCACGATCCTCCCCAAAATCTATAAAGGCTACAAAGAATTCATCGAGCTCGGTTTAGTCGAAGACACCAAACCTAAAATCTATTCTGCCCAGGCCGCCGGCTGCAACCCCGTCGTAAAAGCCATCCAATCCGGCTCCGATATCATCGAGCCCCAGAAACCCAAAACCATCGCCAAATCCATCGCCATCGGCAACCCCGCCGACGGCTACTACGCCGCCAATGTTGTGCGCGATTCCAACGGTTGGGGCGAAAGCGCCAGCGATTCTGAAATCGTCGACGCCATCAAACTCCTGGCCAAAACCGAAGGCACTTGGACCGAACCCGCCGGCGGCACCACTCTCGCGGCTACCATCAAATTAATCCAAAATGGCCGCATCTCCAAAAACGAATCCATCTGCGTATGTATCACCGGCAACGGCCTGAAAACACAGGAAGTTGTCGTAGATGAACTCCCTGCTCCTGCGGTAATCGAACCGAAATTATCCGAATTCGACAAGATGCTCGATCAACTCCAACCCATTTCTCCGCAATGCAACGTCGAATCAACCAAGACGCCCGAGAAGCGCGAAAAGGCTTTCGCATAAGATGCGTACATCTTGAAAATCACTCGTGAGGCCCCTATTCTCCTCACCCTCGGAATTGCTATCGCCGAAGTAGCTCAACGGTAGAGCACCGCTTTCGTAAAGCGGGGGTTAAGGGTTCAAATCCCTTCTTCGGCTTTGAACGTAAATCACGCCGAACGCATGAATTAGCGTACCTGTCCGACGTCGGACAGCGCGGCAAGAAATCCCAAATAAAACCTGTAGTCTACAGGTTTGGATTTTTTGGAGCGCTATCATGCCAAAACTCACCGCATCGAATGTTCCCGCATATTCGCATCACAAGGCGTCTGGCCAGGCCGTGGTATGGATCAGTGGCAATTGCAAGTATCTCGGTAAACACGGCACGAAAGAGAGCCGGGAAAAATATGATCGGTTCATCGGCGAATGGCTGGCCGCTGGCCGTCAACTTACGCCAGCACCAGAGGCTTTGACCATTGCCGAGTTGATGGTTGCCTATCTCCGCCATTGTCAGAGCTATTATCGCAATTCCGACGGAACGATGAGCCGGGAGATTGAACGGGTAAAGCTGGCGATCCGTCCACTGGCTAAAAGCTATTCGCGCACCCCCGTTGCTGAATTCACGCCGATGGCACTCAAGGCGATCCGCAAGGGGTTGGTCGACGCCGATCTATCCCGCACCACGATCAACCAGTGGATTAACTCAATCCGGCGGATGTTTCGCTGGGGTGTATCCGAGGGCATGGTAGGCGAGGGAGTATTGCATGCGCTCGAGGCGGTCGAGGGGTTGCGGTTTGGCCGATCCGAAGCCCGCGAGGGTGAGCCTGTTAAGGCGGTAGATGAGGATTATGTCGCCGCGACACTGGCGCACCTTTCCCCCACCGTGGCGGATATGGTGCGGGTGCAATTGCTCACCGGCATGCGATCCGGGGAGCTGGTCAAGATGCGCGGATGCGATCTAAACACCACTGGCAATACATGGGTGTACACCCCTTCTAAACATAAAACGGCGCGGTTTGGTCATAAGCGGGCGGTCTACTTTGGACCCAAGGGACAGCAAATAGTCGGCAGATACCTCAAGCCCGGTACCGGCGCGTTTCTATTCTCCCCTGCCGAGATGGATCTGCAGCGCCGCCAGCTCTTGCACTCCCAGCGCATGACGCCGCCGACCTATGGAAATTTCCCCGGCACCAATCGACGCCGTAAGCCAAAGAAATGCCCCGGCGCTCGATACACTTCCGCCAGCTATCGACGCGCGATCGCTACGGCATGCGAAAAGGCATTCGGCATGCCCCAGGAATATCGCAAGGCTCCAAAGGGCGAAACGCCAGCGGCGAAGGCGCTGCGGCTGGCCAATGCCAAGGAATGGCGTAACAAACACGTCTGGTATCCCCTTCAGGTCCGGCATACGGCAGCAACGAAGGTGCGCCGGGAATTCGGTATCGAGGCCGCGCAGCACATTCTCGGCCATGCGTCGATTAACGTCACCGAAATCTACGCCGAAAAGAACGCCGCCCAGGCCCGCAAGGTCATGGAACAAATCGGATGATCGAGGTAGGATAACACGCCAACTCTGAATCGCTGCAAATCTCAATCGAAAGGATTGATATATATGACCGTAGAACAGCTAAAAACCGAGGTAGAAAACTATCGAGCTTTTCTCAAGATCCAGGATGGCAACCAGTGTTTAATGGGCGAGAGCGGTCCCGTTGGGATGAAGCTAATCGACGCTATCTGCCAAGTATTGGAAGAGCAATCTACCCAGATCATCGGCCTTCAGCGAGAAATTGAAGTGTTGCGTACACGGAGGTAACCGACAACACGCCTTTTTTTGTCCGAATTTGCGGAGTTAAGCTTGTGGTAGATTTCAGTCGGATCGAATATGCAATCACGCACACGCGACGACATGAAAGCTAGCGTGCTGCTCTCGCTTGGGGCGGATAGAAACTTCAATGTCTTGGCCAAGCTTGTTAAGGAATTGAAATAACCGCTCCATGGAAAACTCTGCAAGTCTACCGCGCATGAGATTTGAAACTCGGGCAGGATCGACGGCGAGAATTTTGGCGGCCTGAGCCTGTGACATTTTTGATTTTTCAATTAACGTATAAATCTTTGAGGCAATCTCGGCCTTAGCCAAGTGTTCTTCAGCATTGGCAAATCCCAAATCCTTAAAGACATTTCCACTGCCGACAAAAACGCCAGCCTTTTTGGCTTGTTTAGTTTTTCTTTTCATTTTGTCGCTTTCGGTGATGATCGCCAGCGTCTTTTAGTCGCCGGTGAATTAAGTCGATTTCTTTTTTTGGCGTCCTAATGCCTTTGGCTGATTTCTTCTGAAAAACGTGCAACACGTAGACCACGCCAGCAAGTTTGATCGTGTAAACGGCGCGGTATGTGCCGCCATCATCGTTTTCAATTATTTCTAAAACACCGGCTCCGCCGAAACCTTGCAACACCTTTACCGACCGGTGTTGCTTACCCTGCTGCGCGAGATAAAGAGCAAATCCAAAATCACTTTGAACGTCTTTAGGCAGATCGCATAGATCGGAATGTGAAGAGGCTATCCAGATAAGCGGCTTTAGCTCTTCCAAACCCATTCATGCCAATACTAGCATGATCGGCGTTTTTGTCAAGTATCTGTAGCGTTTTTTGGAGTTTATTTGTGACTGGTGCGTGGGGATCGTCGCCGGTCATTTCAACAAATCTTTCGCCTTCACGCCCAGGGCGAGCGAGATTTTATTGAGTGTTTTGATACTCAAAGATAATCCGTCGCCATTTTCGATTTTGTTCCACGCCTGCGCGCTGCCCATGCCCGCAGCTTTTGCGGCCTTGGCCATGCTCAAAGGCGGAGCGTGGGATTCCCGAATGCGCTTTACTTTGGCCTTGTCTAACATGCATGCCAAGTTTACCCGCTTCATAAACACGTTTCAACCTATGGGTTGACATCACCGTAAAAGTTGATAGTTTCATCCGCAATATTAAGAGTCATGCCCCGTCCGCGTGTTTCTTGGCAGATAGCACGGACAGGGCACAACAGGAGAAGCCATGTTACACGCCCCTACGCGCATGGGCAAAATTCCGCCCCACGCGCTCGCATCAATTCGACTTGCCGGTAAAGACTGGCAGCGCTTCATTGAGAGTTATGAGGCGATAACCGCCGACGGTGATGACGCAACGGTTGAAGACTTCGCGGGGTTCTACGAAATTTTTATGCGGTTACGCCGGCTTGCCGTGCCCT
>DASXDR010000180.1:0-33433 GCA_036490535.1 Tepidisphaeraceae bacterium
TGTGCTGCGCAAGTGTCCATTCCTTGAAAGTTTTCCCCTGGGTGTGATCGGGATCTCCGCCATAAGCAACGCGATCCGCTCCCACCACGAAGAAGATAACATCCGGATATTGGCGCGCAATCAAATCGGCAGAACGCATAAAAATATCAAACCCGCGCGAGGATTCGAATCCGCGCGAGACATACGTGACAATCCGTTTATTCGCAGGCACCTCTACCCCGGCCAGATGAACAGAATCCCCGGCTTGCCGTTTAGCGCGATCGCCAACACTACTGCTATAAACCCCTCGATCAATCCCATCAAAAATCACCCGTAATTTCTGATCAAATTCCATCGGCAACTGCCCGCGCTGAAACTGCGTTGGAGCATACCCCAATGTGCAATTATGCAGGTCCAGCAGCAGCATCCCGTTGCGGCAACGCGCACGTTGATATTTCACATCCGAAATCGGCCAACCCAGATCAGTGCGGAAATTCATATCATTCTGCGGATCGCGCGGATGATAATACCATTCAAAAAAATTGATGATCGGCACATCGCCATAGAGATCGCGCAGAAATAATGTCGAACCAAATCCACTATGTCCCACGATCAGATCGGGGCGAATATCCGGCCTGGCTTTGAGCGCCTGAAACACCCCATCGCAGTGCCACACCTGATTCTCAAATGTGCGCGAGCAGTAATGAGTTTCCTTGCGCGCCCCGCCCGTCGTTTTATAATGAATGCGTTCAATCCCATCCGATATCCCCGGCGGAACCTGCGTCACGAATGAGCAGCGATAACCAAATTGTTTAGCAAGCGTGGCTGCGATATGCCCAAACTGCGCCGGGAAATTCTGATGAACGAAAAGGATGTGCATCGCCATCAGATCATAGCGACAGGAAGGAAGCTATTGAATTGCTGGAGCGGTTTGTGGCTCTGCTGCGACAACGGTCGCATGCACGATGGACTTCTTTTTCAACTTGAGGAATCGCCGCTCCACGAGATACCAGCTGATGGCACCTGCGGCGATCGTAAGCGGTGTCGCAACCGTGAAAAGAAAGAGAGGACTTATTTTTCGGCCCAACTCCATGATCAAAATTTGCTGAATGGGAAATGCAAAAACATAGATCCCATAAGAAAAGTCGCCGTAACGCGCCCAGTTTTCCAGTCTGATGTACGGATGAAATGCGAACCAGAAAAGCAGATAAGTGCCAGCACTGGGAAATATCACCGCGACTCCGTATGGAATTCTCGCTGCAATGATTACCAGTACCAGCGAGACGAGTCCGAGCCAATTGGAATAGGGAATTTTGTTTCGGTAAAGATAAAAAACCATCCCACTTAGGTAGTAAGGCAGCAGACGAGCGTAAAAAGGCGGATACCCGACAATCTTGCCCAGCCATTTTCCGCCGGGCGTCAATTGCAAAGCGACAAACACTACGCTTACGCCGATCATCAAGATGAATAGTCGCGCGACGGCACGGGGTGCTTTTAGATAGCCAATCAAACCCAGAAATGCCACTCCGATATAGCACCAAAACTCATACAGAATTGACCAGAGCGATCCGTTTATGGCAGGGGCGGGATTGGAAAGAAATGTAAATCCTGGCTCGCGAAAGCGCAGGAGGAACATTTGCGCCAGCGTTGATACAGGGCGCACGGCAGCCGTGAAATGGCTCCGAATGACCGGCGAAGACAGGGGAGCCACGATGAAAGCGCACAGCAGTACCGCCTCAATAAAACCAGGATAGATTCGCAAAACGCGTTTTTTGAAGTAATCGATCGTGGATTTGGAACGCAGCCAGCTATGCGTGATCAAGAATCCGCTGATCACGAAGAACCAATCGACCGCCAGTCCCCCTAAAGCCAGCTGGCCACGCGTGCTCGAGATCAAAGGCTCCGTACTCGCGCCCCATAACAGCGCATACGAATGGGAAAGTATCACCGCAACCGCGAGGCTAAATCGAACAAAATCGAAGTTATTGCGACCAATCCCTGATTCGTGCTGCCAACTCATTATGATACTCGCGATTTTTCTTCCATTGTATCGTCATGGACTGGCTGATGGGCAAACAAGCAAAAACGAAGGCAGTTCCGATAATCACCCATAAGCAACTTGGCTCAAGGGACTCAACCAGCCCGGCTCTAAGATATGTCGCAAGCGATTACTTAGTGAAGAGCAAAAAATTTCTGCCATCTACGTCTGATAATCCTCCGAAATGGAATATGGGGAAGATAAAACTAAGAACTCTACAACCCTTCTAAAGCTTACCGCTGTTACGTCGATATTAAGAGTAATATTCATCGCGCATTGCATGTGAAGTGGAGAAGTTCCAGATGGCCCATACTAAAGTCAAAGATGTCCTAACCACCGGCGAAGTTGCCAAGATCTGCAATGTCGCGCCGCGCACGGTCAGCAAGTGGTTCGATTCAGGGGCCCTGCATGGTTATCGCATCCCGGGATCGAAAGATCGGCGCATTCCACTGAGCCAGCTCATCCGTTTCATGAAGCAGCATGGGATGCCCTTGGGGGGTCTGGTGAGTGGGGGAACGCGCGTGATGATTGTGGATGACGAGCAGGATATTGTCGAGGTATTGGAGAAAATCCTCGAAGACGAAGCAAAATATGAAG
Source organism: Tepidisphaeraceae bacterium (assembly GCA_036490535.1). Classification (GTDB taxonomy): domain Bacteria; phylum Planctomycetota; class Phycisphaerae; order Tepidisphaerales; family Tepidisphaeraceae; genus DASXDR01. Next base: position 2,615 of record DASXDR010000180.1, read on the forward strand.
TAGAAATCGCGGCCAGCGGGTTTGCGGCGGGAATAACCGCCGAGCGCTTTCGGCCGCATGTAATTCTGCTGGATGTTCATCTTTCCGATATTGATGCCCGCGAAGTCGTCCGGCAGGTAAAAGCCAATCCTGATTTGCAGCTTTCCAAGATCATCGCCCTCAGCGGCAAGGTCAGCGATGACGAAGCCAAGGGCCTGCTCGCCTGCGGTTTTGATGGATTTTTGCGTAAGCCATTTCACGTCAAACAGGTAATCGAAGCCGTCGAAGATGCGATGGCGGTTGCCTATTAGGCATAAATTACCTGAATTAACCATTTATTCTGGAATTAAATGGACCGTACGGAATCCATCGCGTAGATTCCCCTCATGGAGTTTATGCGATGGGATAATGCGCGCGCTCTGACCGCGCAAAGGCTGATTGGGAGGCAAAATGGACGTTCCGGGAATTTGATTGGTCGTGCAGCTCGGCTTGCTCTGGCCATGGCCGCATGCAGTTGCAGCGCCGGCTTGGCGCAAACAACGCAGGATATTCGTATCGTCAGCTATAACACGCAGGGAGACGTGAATCCGCCTACGCCGACGGGCGTATTGCCTTATCTTGAGACGGTTATCGAAGGAATTGGTCAACAGAAATACGTGGGCGACAGCCTGCTGCAACTGCCCGATATCATCGCGCTGCAGGAAACGACTAGCAACAGCACGACGGTGCAGCCGATCGTGACGGCTCTGAATAACTACTACCAGTCCAATATTTTCAGTTACAGCACGTATCAGGCGACAACAAGCGACGGGACTACCAGCGGCGGCGGGCCTAATGCGCTGATCTATAATCAGAGCACCCTGAACCTGATAGCTTCAGTTGGGGTGGGCACACCAGCGAGCACCAGCAACGGAGAATTTCGACAAGTCGTGCGCTATGAATTTCAACCCATAGCCGACGAGGGGACGACCGCGGGCATCTTTTATGTTTACGATCAGCACGCCAAATCCGGGTCGGCCACCACAAAGGATGGCAGCACGACGGATGGCGCATTGCGAAATGAAGAAGCGCAAATCGTCCGCAACGATGAAGCCACGCTGCCGGCCAACGCGGCGGTGATGTATGTCGGTGATTTCAACCAGGATGGCAGCACGGAAGCTGCGTATCAAACTTACACCACTGCCAAATCTCCCAGCGGCGTTTCACAAGGTGCGGGCATCGACCCTTTAAACCCGGCCAACAATTACAATCTCACCTGGGGATCATCCAACGTCGGAATATTGACTGAAAAAGATACGGAGTTGGAATATCGTGATGATCTGGAGCTTTTGACTTCAAACATTTACAACGATTCACCGGGATATCTGAATCTCATTAACAGCTCGTATCACGTATTCGGAAATAACGGCACCGTGGCTTACAAGGCAAGTGTCAACGCTACTGCCAATACCGCGATCAACGATATCAACGGAAATTCCTACCCCGGCGTTACGCCGCTGACGACGTCGCAGGTTTTGTCAGCAATGAATGCAAACCTCGGCAGCGACCATCTGCCAATAGTGGCGGATTATTCGCTGCTGATTGGCGCAACATGGAATGCTGCCACGGGAGGGAGCTGGAATACAGCGACGAATTGGGCGGTCAGCTCGATTGCCAATCAGAGTGGAGAAGTCGCGAATTTTGTTAATTCGATAGCCTCGCCTGCGACCATCACCATGGATGGCAACTGGACGGTTGGCACGATCAATATTAAATCTGCTTATAATTACGATTTCGAGCAGGGAGGAGGGGGATCGCTCACGCTGAATAACGGAAGCAACCCAGCGGCGATCAACTCCAATCAGGCGAACAATGTCATTAATGTGCCCATGACATTGTCTTCAAACACGACCGTTTCGGTCGCGAGTAGTTCCAATTTGTCGATTGGGGGAAATATCAGCGGCCCCGGTGGATTGACTCTAACCGGCAGCGGGCCGCTTACTCTCAGCGGCGCAAACAGTTACTCGGGCGGCACAGTCTTGAACAATATAAATGTGCAAATTGCCTCCGCTCAGTCGCTTCCTGTCGGAGGTGCGCTGAGCATTGGCACTGACAACAGCACGGATCTTGTGCAGATTGCTACTGGAGCTGGACATGTCGAAATCGGTTCTCTAGCCATATCGAGTAACTCGACATTGGACATCACCAATAATTCGTTGGCTATTGATTACAGCGGTGCTTCGCCGGCGGCGACGATTCGCGGATATATCATCTCCGGGCGAGATGGTGGCTTATGGAACGGAACGGGAATCAGATCATCAGATGCAGGCTTATATACGCCGGCAGTAACCACCATCGGCTACAAAGACACCGGCTCGCAAATCCTGGTCATGTACACCTGGATCGGCGACACCAACCTCGACGGCTCGGTGGACGAATCCGATCTGCTGGCAATGGCTCCAAGCGGCACGACCAACGCCACCTGGTCTGAAGGAGATTTTAATTACGATGGCATTGTGAATGCTGACGATTATGCGCTCTTTCAACTCGGAGCGGCGTATGCAACGACCAATATCGCCAATGTCGTTCCTGAGCCTGAAAATCTTGCCATCATCGCATTTCTGGGCATGGCGTCGTTGCGGCGAAGCCGCGTTCAGCGCATTTGAACGACGATTCGTTTAGAGCATATTCAGTTCAGACGCAGCAAAAATAGCCGGGACGAAACTTCGTCCCGGTTCAACCGGGATGCGTTGCAGGAGCGGCTACTAAAATATTCGAACGCAGTTGAGATGAAAATTCTCTAGCCTTTTGCAATCCCGCTCAGAACCGTAAAAGAAAGCGGCGGCAGCACCAGCTTGGCGACCCTACCCTCGAGCATAATCGCGGCCACGTTGTGGGGAATAATTGTATCGGGATGCGCCAATGAATTAATGGCCTTGGGATCACGTCCCGCGATCTGGGAATTGTGATCAAACTTTTCGATGGCAGTCCCCTCGCAGGAAATTTGCACGGGCAGTGGATCAGACATCGAGCGATTGACGAGGAAGACTGCCAGTTTATTTGTCGCAACATCAAACGTGGCGGCGGCATCGAGCAGGGGGGCATCGCCAAATTTTATAGTGGAATAAGTTGGCGATTGAATTTGTAAATCCAATGCCTGCCCCCTGGCATGCTGAGCGAAGAGAACAAGAGGATAGAAGATTGTCTCCTTGAGCAATTCGCTTGGCGTGGTTTTCAGCGGCGCGATGACGTTTACGATTTGCGCCAGGCAGGCGATTTTCAACACATCGCAGCGGCGAAGGAAAAGGTTGAACCATTGGGCGATAACCAGAGCGTCTTCGAGGTTGTAGGTTTCTTCGCAGAGGCGGGCGGCGGTAGTCCAATTCGCATGGGAGCTGCGATCCTTGTACCAGACATTCCATTCATCCCAGGCGATTTTCACATCGTGCTTACTTTGCTTTTTGGTTTTGGTTTGCCGGATGGAGGCGGCGATGGTGTCGATGTGCTGCTGGAGAGCAATGCCATAGGCGAGGAAACTCGGCGTGTCGTTTTCCCAATTGGTGGCATAGTGATGCATCGCCAGGAAATCGGTCTGCTCCCAGGCGATATCCAAAACGGTGCTATCCCACGCGGGATAAGTGGGTAAATCCGGAGCGGAAGAGCCGCAGAGGATGGTTTGGTTTTTCGCGTCATGACGTTTGATGATCTTGGCTGCTTCGCGTGCCAGATGGCCGTAGGTGATGGCATCGGTCTGGCCGATCTGCCACGGCCCATCGACTTCATTGCCGAGACACCAGTTCCGAACCTCATGCGGCTCGCGGTGTCCATTGGCGATGCGATAGTCCGCCCAGTGCGTGCCGGCGGGGGCATTGCAGTATTCGACCAGCTCCGACAGGCTGCGCAAATTATCGGTGCTCAAATTCACCGAGAGCATCGGCTCGCACGGCACTTCGCGGCAAAAGTCGATGAATTCATCAATCCCAAAATCATTATGCTCAATCTGTCGCCAGGCCAGCTCACGGCGGCTGGGTCGCTTGGAGCGCGGGCCGACACCGTCTTTCCAGTCATAAGTGCATACAAAATTCCCGCCGGGATAGCGGAGAATCGAAACGCCCAGCTCACGCATGGCCGAGAGCACATCGGTGCGAAAACCCTGGGCATTAGCGTGCGGCGAATCCGGATCATATATCCCCTGATAAATGCATCGGCCCATATGCTCGGCGAAACTGCCGAAAAGCATGGGGGAGACTTCGCCAATGATGCGCTCGCGGTTGATCCCAATTGTCGCGGGGTGGGTTGTCACGAAGATCACGATAACTCAGCTAGAACCCCTATGCGAGTCTAATAGTCAGTAGGAATTCTCGCGAGGTCCTTCGATACGAAGCGCCGCGACTATTGGGCATTGGGATCAGACAAAGTCGGCGTCAAAATGACATTAAATATTTCTGGAGCTTGCGCCCGAGATCGGCTATTATTCTCGACCCGGGTAAAATGGTTTTTCTCGGGTTTTCGGAAATTTATAAATGATCCAGTATCCTCCTAATTCGCTACTTCCGCGCCAACAAGGCCTCTACCTGCCAGAGTACGAGCGCGATTCCTGCGGCGTCGGCTTCATTTGTCACCTCAAAGGTAAACAATCCAACGATACGGTCACGCGCGCCTTGGAGATGCTGGAAAACATGAATCATCGGGGAGCCTGCGGCTGCGAATCCAATAGCGGTGACGGCGCGGGCATTCTGGTGAAAATGCCGCACGGTTTTTTTAAGCGCGAAGCGAAGAAGCTAGGGATCAATTTGCCGCCGGAAGGCCAGTACGCTGTCGGCATGGTTTTCCTGCCGAAGGATGAAAAATCGCAAAAGGAATGCGAATCTATTCTCGAACAAACCGTGCGCGAATACGGCATGGTCGTTCTCGGTTGGCGCGATGTGCCGGTCGATCCCAAGGGCGCTGATGTGGGACCTTCGCCGCTCGCCGTGGAGCCGCGCATTCGCCAGGTGTTTGTTGGCATGGGGCCGACGTTTTATCAGAAGAGCGATTTTGATCGCCGACTTTATCTGGTTCGCCAGCTTGCGGAAAATCGTGTCGAGCTGGGTGAAAATGTCTCCAATGAATCCAAGAAATATTTCTATATCTGCATCCTCTCGGCCAATCGCATGGTCTACAAAGGCATGCTGACCGCCCAGCAGGTGCGCGGCTACTACAAAGACCTCTCCGATCCCGATTTCCAAACCTCCATGGCCATCGTGCACTCGCGCTTCAGCACGAACACGTTTCCATCCTGGATGCTCGCTCACCCGTATCGGTACCTCGCTCACAATGGCGAGATCAACACTCTGCGCGGCAACCGCAACTGGATGCGGGCGCGCTACGGTTCGCTCAAGAGCGAAGTCTTCGGCGATGAGCTGCAGAAGATGTATCCAATTCTCACCGAGAGCGGTTCAGACTCGGCGACGCTGGATAATGCATTACAATTTCTGACGCTGAATGGCCGCAGCTTGCCCCATTCGGTGTTGATGCTGATTCCCGAGGCGTGGCAGAACAATCAGCAGATGGATCCGCATCTCAAGGCCTTTTACGAATATCACGCCTGCCTGATGGAACCGTGGGATGGCCCCGCATCCATCACCTTCACCAATGGAACTTTGATTGGCGCCGTGCTGGATCGTAACGGCCTTCGCCCTTCGCGTTATTACGTCACCAAAGATGATTACGTGGTGATGGCCTCCGAAGTCGGTGCTACGCAAATCGACCCGGCCAATGTCGCCAAGAAATGGCGTCTTCAACCGGGCAAGATTTTCCTTGTCGATACTAAACAGGGCCGCATTGTCGACGATCAGGAGATCAAGCAGGAGCTGGTTGATCGCCGTCCCTGGAAATATTGGATCAGCGAAAATCTGATCGAGCTGGATTCACTCCCCGATCCGACGAACATTCATGATCCGGATCACAAGACGTTGCTGCATCGCCAGCACGCTTTCGGTTACACCAACGAAGACATCAAGCTGATCATGGCCCCCATGGCTGTTACCGGACATGAGGCAGTCGGTTCGATGGGCACCGATACGCCATTGGCCTGTCTCAGCGATAAGCCGCAACTGCTCTACAATTATTTCAAACAGCTCTTCGCCCAGGTAACCAATCCGCCACTCGATGCGCTTCGTGAAGAATTGGTCACCAGCAATTTCACTTACCTTGGCCGCGAGGGAAATCTGTTAGATGAATCGCCCAAGGCTTGCCATCTGGTCAAGCTGAAATATCCGGTGATCAGCAATGCCGATTTGGAGAAACTGCGCGAGGTCGCTGTTGGCGATCTGCGCGCTGTCACGCTGTCCATGTTGTTCAACGTCGCCGACGGCGAAAAAGGTTTGGAGATTGCCGTCGAGCAATTGATGAAGGACGCCGCCAAGGCTGTTTCGGAAGGCGCGTCGATCCTGATCCTTTCCGATCGCGGCGTGAACAAAGACAAAGCCCCGATCCCGGCATTACTGGCCACATCGGCAGTGCATCATCACCTGATCCGCGAAGGCACTCGCACGCAGTGCGGCCTGGTCATCGAAACCGGCGAAGCCCGCGAAGCCCACCATTTCTGCCTGCTCATCGGCTATGGCGCCGGTGCGGTGAATCCGTATCTCGCATTTGAAACGCTGCACGACCTGGCAGAAGAAGGCATTCTTCCCGATTACAACGCCGCCAAAAAGAACTACATCAAAGCCGCCAACAAAGCGATCCTCAAAGTCGCTTCCAAGATGGGCATCAGCACCGTGCAAAGCTATCGCGGCGCACAAATCTTCGAAGCCATTGGCATCAGCAAAGAGACAATCGACAAATATTTCACTAAGACCGCTTCGCGCATCAATGGTGTTGGCCTGAACGTGATCGCCAAGGAATCGCTCGAACGCCATCGCCATGCGTTTCCGCCCATCGAGATCGACACCGAAATGGCCGTGCTCACCCCCGGTGGAAATTACCAGTGGCGCCGCGAAGGCGAATACCACATGTGGAATCCCGACAGCGTCGCCAAGATGCAACAGGCGGTTCGCATCAACAGTTTCGCCACATTTCAGGAATATACTAAGACCATCAATGACGAAGCGCGGCATCGCTGCACCCTTCGTGGCCTATTGAATTTCAAAAAAGGCAACCCGATCCCGCTCGATCAGGTCGAACCCGATAAGGAAATCGTCAAGCGTTTCGTCACCGGCGCGATGTCTCTCGGCTCGATCTCCACCGAGGCGCACGAAAATCTCGCCATCGCCATGAACAAGATCGGTGGCAAGTCCAACACCGGCGAAGGCGGCGAAGACCCGCGTCGATTCAAGCCCGACAGCGACGGTACCATGCGCCGCAGCGCCATCAAGCAGGTTGCCTCGGCCCGTTTCGGCGTCACCGTCGAATACCTCGTCAACTCCGACGAGCTGCAAATCAAAATGGCCCAGGGCGCCAAGCCCGGAGAGGGCGGTGCGCTCTCCGGCACCAAGGTTGACGAATACATCGGCAAGATTCGCCACAGCACTCCTGGTGTAACGCTGATCTCTCCACCGCCGCACCATGATATTTATTCGATCGAAGATCTCGCGCAATTGATTCACGATCTGAAAAACGTCAATCCGCAAGCGCGGGTCAGCGTGAAACTCGTCAGCGAAGTCGGCGTCGGTACCGTCGCCGCTGGCGTCGCCAAAGCCAAGGCTGATCACATCCTGATCTCCGGCGATTCTGGCGGCACAGGCAATAGCCCGCTCACCAGCATCAAACACGCCGGCATCCCCTGGGAACTCGGCATTGCCGAAACTCAGCAGGTGCTGGTCATGAACGGCCTGCGCGGTCGAGTCGTTCTCCAGACCGACGGCCAAATCAAAACCGGCCGCGATCTCGCCATCGCCTGTTTGCTGGGCGCTGAAGAATTCGGCATGGCCACCGCGCCGCTTATCGCTGCCGGCTGCATCATGATGCGCGTGTGCCATCTGAACACCTGCCCCGTCGGCGTCGCCACGCAGGACCCCGAGCTGCGCAAGCGCTTCACTGGCAAGCCCGAGCACGTGATTAATTTCATGTTCTTCGTCGCCGAGGAAATGCGCCAGATCATGGCGGAGTTGGGCTTCAAGAGCATCAAAGAAATGGTCGGCCGCTGCGATCTGCTCGAATTTTCCGACTTGAAATCGCATTGGAAAGCAAAGGACCTCGATCTCTCCGTCATCCTGAATAAGCCCGACCTCCGCAAGGGCGACACGATCCACAACACGCAGAAACAGGATCACGGCCTTGCTGAATCTCTCGACAATCGCGAGCTGATCAAAGCTGCGACGCCGGCGATCGAATCCGGCCAGCGTGTCGAAAAGCAATTCAAGATCAAGAATGTGAACCGCACCGTCGGCACTACGCTCAGCGGCATGATCGCCAAAAAGCATGGCCAGGCCGGCCTTCCCAACGACACCATCCACTTCAAATTCGAAGGCTCCGCAGGCCAATCCTTTGGCTGTTTCCTCGCCCATGGCGTGACCCTCGAAATCGAAGGCGACGCCAACGACTATCTCGGCAAAGGATTGAGTGGCGGCAGAATTATCGCCTACCCGCCCAAGTCCGCCACCTTCAAACCCGAAGAAAACATCATCGCCGGCAACGTAATCTGCTACGGCGCCATCGCCGGCGAAGTCTACCTCCGCGGCATCGTCGGCGAACGCTTCTGCGTCCGTAACTCCGGTGCCCGCGCCGTCGTCGAAGGCGTCGGTGACCACGGCTGTGAATACATGACCGGTGGCCGCGTCATCGTCCTCGGCCCCACCGGGCGAAACTTCGCCGCCGGCATGTCTGGCGGTGTTGCTTACGTCTATGACGATCGCTGCCTCTTCAAAGAGCTCTGCAACACCGAAATGGTCGAACTCGAATCCCGCGATACTTTCGACGCCGAGGATCTCCAAACCCTTCGCGAGCTTCTCGAAAACCACGCGAAATTCACCGGCTCAACCCGCGCTAAAACCATCCTGGAAAACTGGGAATCCGAGCTTCGCTGGTTCGTCAAAGTGATGCCCACGGATTACAAGCGCGTCAAGGAACACCAGGCCGAAATCGACCAGCGCGCCGCCCAACTCGCCCAGCGCCAAACCGCCGGCAACTGAGCCCCCTGAAAGAATCCAATTCAAAGTCCACGGACCTCGTTCCGTGGATTTTCCTCGTTTAACTGCACCTTCGTCGCCACACGACCGACCCCAATGCTCCCAATCCCAACCAGCCCAAACCCTGCATCACGGTTGAAAAACCGCGTCAGATTTCGGCACTAGCGCAAAATGCCCTGCCCGGGAGGACCTTCTGTTGGATATTCGCCAACCCTTAGCGCGATTACGACGCTAATCACCAATAGCAGCAGCCACCCCACGCCAATAATTCGGATCAATCCATTTCGCGCGCGATAAAAACGACCTTTTCCAATACGCACATATAGTGTGGCCACAGTGTCAGGGAATTCGACCATCCACATCGCAAGTGCTGTATATAAGCAGAAGCCAATGGAATTCGCTAACCTCAACGTTCCGAAAAATGAACTCAATTTCGCGTAGAGCCACATAAACCGCAGATCATCCAACCACCACCAGGTAAAATATTCGTGCCCCTCGCCGACGCCCCCGCGCCCCCGCTTGCGGTTTAGCGCTAGCACCAACAGTTGATCGACCCAACGACTGTTTAGAATAGCCGCAATTATATGACAGCCACGCAGTTGCCGCGGCAAATCGGAATTTGCTGGATTCAGTCAAAATCTGTAATACAATGAATAAAATGTAATGATCCTGTCACGAGTTGTAGGGGATGAAAACCGCATGCATGGCAAGTTGCACGCAACCAATCGAAATCACGGATTTGCTTCCAAGTCCCGTTTGGCGATTTACACCGCCGAAATGCTCGAACCTCGCCGTCTGCTTAGCACTCCTCCCATCGCCGCTGGCTGGTCACTTATTTTCGACGACGAATTTCAGGGCACGACCCTTAACACCAACAACTGGTCCCTCTATCTCCCCTGGACCAACACCCTTACCGGCAACAATCGCTATCACGCTACCAACAACAATTATCTCTCCTACATGGAACCCGAAAACGTCACCGTCAACAACGGCGAAGTGGATCTAACCACCAGCTATTCCAGCACGCCCTATTTCTCCAATTCCAACATCACTCTCAATTACAGCGAGGGCATGATCACCACCGCGAGCAAATTCACCCAGGCCTACGGCTACATCGAAATCCGCGCCCAGCTCCCCACGGGTGCCGGCAACTGGCCCGCTTTCTGGATGACCAACGGCTGGCCCCCCGAAGACGACATCATGGAAGTCTGGCCCGCCACTCAGACCAACCACCAGGGCCTCTATGGTATGAACGACACCTGGTACAACGTTTATCCGAGCTATTCGAATGTCTCGAGCGGCTGGCACACTTTCGCACTCTATTGGCAGCCGGGCGAGCAAATCTTCTACGAAGATGGCATCGCTACACAAACCATCACCGACACCTCCGCTGTCCCTAGCTCCAGCAACCCGGAATATCTTCTGCTCAACAGCGGCGTACAGAACGGCCAAACCGCTAACTACAGTAATTCAAACAACAATACGCTGCGCGTCAGCTCCGTGCGCGCCTGGGCCTATAACGGCCCCGCCACTCCTGCGCTGCTCAACCCAGGCTTCGAACAGTCCGGTACCGCCTTCAATGGCTCCGGCCAACCCTACGGCGGTGGTTCCGTCGGCAACTATTCTCCCCGCACCGGCAAAGCCGACCTGCGCCTCGCCGGCTCCTCCGGCCAAGGCGATCAGCAAACCATCACCGGCCTATCGCCCAATACCACCTACACCTTCTCCGCCTACGCCCAGGTCGATTCCGGCAACTCCGCCTACATCGGCGTTAAAAATTACACCGGCGGCGCAGGCCAAATCCTCCAATCCGTCTCGTCCACCACCTGGTCCCAATCCTGGGTCACCTTCACCACCGGCCCCTCCGACACCAGCGCAATCGTCTTCCTCTACAAAACCACCGGATCAGGCAACGCCTATTTCGACGACACTCAATTCTCCCTCGGCCAATCCACGCTCTCTGCCATCGCCTCCCAGCAAGCCGCCGAAAACACTGCCGCCTACATTTCCCTCACCATCAAAAACTACCAGTCCAATTCCAAACCCCAGTACATTAGCGCCGAGGTCACCAGCAGCGACACTTCCGTCATCTCCCCCAGCAATATCACCGTCACTTACATCAACAACCAACCCAATCTCAAAATCATCCCCCAGACCAACGCCACCGGCAGCTCAACACTCACCGTCACCCTCCTCGATGCCAACGGCGTCCCCACCACCGCGCAGAGTTTCTCCATCACCGTCGCCACCTCCAGCACCATCAACGGCGCCACCGGCGCGAACAATTTCTACGTCCTTCGGGATGGCGACAATGTCGAAGTCAATTTAAATAATGCTACTGTCTTCGATGAACCCATCAGCTCCATGCAATTGCTCCAGCTCAATGGCAACAGCGGCGACGACACCTTCACCGTCGATTTCTCCGGCGGCTCGCCCATCCCCTCTTCCGGCCTGACCATTAACGGCAGCGGCGAAGTTCGCGGCAACTCCGCTCTTCTCACCGGCATCGCCTCCTCATCCAACATCACCCTCGGCAACAACACGATCACCATCGACGGCCTACCCATCACCTTCACCAGCATCCAGCGCCCATCCCTCGAAATCGCCAGCGGCGCAAATGTCGATATCACTGCAGTGGTCGGCATGAATACCGCAAACACGTTGACCCTCGATTCCGGATCAATTGCTTCTCTCTCCGGCTCCGCCAATATCCCCAGCACCACGTCCTTGGTCGTCAATGGCTCACTGAGCATCGCAGATTCGCCTTTGACCATTACCTCGCTGAGCGGTGCGGGATCGATGCAATACGGCGGCTCTTTAACCCTTGGCTCAACCGCCAACAGTACATTCACCGGAACCCTGTACGGCGGCGGCTCGCTCACCAAAATCGGCAGCGGCAATCTCACCCTCGGGGGTCTCCCCGGCGGCGCGATCGCCGTCAGCGCCGGCAAAATTACCCTCTCTCCTTCCATCGGACTCCAAGTCGCCACAGGCCTTTCGCTCACCAGCGGCACTACCTTCGACCTGAATAACAACGACATCCTCGTCAGTTATTCCGGCTCCTCTCCCTTCAGCACTATCGACGCCGATATCCAGAAGGCCTACGACAACGGCGCCTGGAACTTCCCCGGCCTGACCAGCTCCGCCGCCGCTGCCGCCGCTGGCAGCACCACCAGCCCCCCATTCGCCGTCGCCATCGCCGACACAGCCTCCTTCCCCGTCACAGAATTCGATTCCACTCCCATTACGGGTTCCGCCATCCTCCTGAAATACACCACTCCCGGCGACGCCAATCTCGACGGTACCGTCAATGCCGACGATCTCTCGCTGATGATGCTGACCGCTGCAAAGAATCCGGCGACGGTGAATTGGACCGGCGGCGACTTCACCTACCAAAACAAACTCACCGCCGACGACTGGGCGCTGACCATGCTCTCCGTCGCCTATCAGAACGCCCCGCAACCTGTAACTGTTCCCGCGCATGCTTTCTCGTCAGTTATATCGATTGCGAATCCCATTTTGACCGCCCGTATCGACTCTCTTATTTTGGGAGGGTCAGATTCTGAAAATCTTTTCCCATAGGGATAAGATAATGCTAGAATATGCAGGGCTACGGAACATAATCCCAATAGCCGCGGGGTATTCCTCGCGGAATTCCGCGCCTTAGTTTTTATTATTTGGAACTTAAGCAATGGGAAAACCCACCGGATTCAAAGAAATCGCTCGTGAAACCCCCAAACGCCGCAGCGTCGAGCTGCGCCTTGCTGATTGGCAGGAAGTCTACATTGACTTCTCCAAAGAGAACGTTAGCAAGCAGGCCGCCCGCTGCATGGATTGCGGCATCCCTTTCTGTCACGGCCCCACGGGTTGCCCCCTCGGCAACATCATCCCCGAATGGAACGACCTGGTTTACAAAGACCGCTGGCATGAAGCGCTGGACATGCTTCACAAGACCAACAATTTCCCCGAATTCACTGGCCGCGTCTGCCCCGCCCCTTGCGAAGAAGCCTGCACGCTCAATATCACCGAGCACCCCGTCACCATTAAAACCATCGAGCAGAATATCGCTGACGTCGGCTGGGCCAACGGCTGGATCAAACCCGAACCTCCCGAAAAACGCACCGGCAAAAAAGTTGCCGTCATCGGTTCCGGCCCCGCTGGCCTGGGCTGCGCGCAGCAGCTCAATCGCGCCGGCCACGAGACAACCGTCTACGAACGCGCCGACCGCATCGGCGGCCTGCTTATCTACGGCATTCCTAATTTCAAACTCGAAAAACACCTCGTTGAACGCCGCGTCGATCAGATGAAAGCCGAAGGCGTGAAATTCGTGACGAACGCCAACGTCGGCGTAAACGTAAAGGTCGAAGACCTGCAAAAGAATTTCGACGCCATCGTTCTCTGCGGCGGCGCCACCAAGCCGCGCGACCTCCAGGTCCCCGGCCGCGAACTCCAGGGCATCCACTACGCCATGGATTATTTGCCGCAGCAAAACAAGGTAAACCTCGGCGACACTGTCCAAAACCAAATCGACGCCAAAGACAAAGCCGTTATCATTATCGGCGGGGGTGATACCGGAGCCGATTGTCTCGGCACCGCGCTTCGCCAGAAAGCCAAATCCATCATCCAGTTCGAGCTCCTTCCCAAACCTCCCGAATCACGCCAGGAAACCAGCGTCGCCCCCTGGCCCAATTGGCCCATCATCTTCCGCACCAGCAGCGCCCACGAAGAAGCCGCTCTGCTTTGCGGCGGCAAAGACTGCCGAGATTTTGCCATCAACACTTCCTCTTTTACTGGCGAAAATGGCGTGGTGAAAAAACTCAACGCCGTTCGCCTGGAATGGTTCAAAGGCGAGGGTGGCCGCATGCAGATGCGCCCCATGCCCGGTAGCGAGTTCACTCTCGACTGCGATCTATGCTTCCTCGCCATGGGCTTCGTCGGCCCCGAACAGCCTGGCCCCATCCAGCAACTGAAACTCGACCTCGACCCGCGCGGTAATGTCAAAGTCGCCGAAAATTACATGACCAACGTCAAAGGTATCTTCGCCGCCGGCGACCTCCGCCGCGGCCAGAGCCTCGTCGTCTGGGCCATCAGTGAAGGCCGCCAAGCCGCCCGCGCTGTCGACGAATACCTCATGGGCAGATCAGAGTTGCCGTATATCAGGCTGTTCTGATATTGTCTTATTATTGGGTTATCAGCACTTTAATCCTGCGGTGATCATGCCGACGTTCAACAACGCGCGGACGTTGCCGGGCGTTATCGAGGCTGCTCTCAAACTACCCGTGCCGATCTTTGTTATTGACGATGGCAGCTCCGATTCCACTCCGCAAATCCTGCAGCAATTTGCTTCCCGTATTCAAACTGTCCGCCATGCTCGTAATCGGGGAAAAGCTGCCGCGCTTCGCAGCGGTTTTGCGGCCGCTCGCGCTGCTGGATTTACCCACGCAATTACCATCGATACCGACGGCCAATTAAATCCGACGCAAATCCCGCATTTTCTCGAGCGAGCACAAAATCATCCTCAATCCTTAATTGTTGGCGTGCGCGATGAGAATAGCGCCGACTATCCGCGCAGCAGCCGAATAGGTCGCCGCGTATCAAATTTTCTCGTGCATCTGCAAAGCGGCTTGAAAATCTTTGACAGCCAATGCGGCTTTCGTTGTTATCCGCTGGATTTTCTGCAGAACGTCGATTGCAAAGCCGAGCGCTTCGGATTCGAAACCGAGATCATGACCCGCGCCGGCTGGGCCCATTGCCCGATCGAGGAAATCCACGTCACCTGCCATTATAAACTCCCCGAGGGCCGCGTAACTCATTTCTGCCCCTGGCTCGATTCATTTCGCGCCGCAGCGATGCACGTGCGGCTGCTATTTCGGGCATTCTTTCCCTGGCCTCATCCGCAATGGCCAATACAGAAAAATTCGCAGAAGAAGAACTGGCTGCAATGGCTCAACCCCAAAGAGGTTTGGCGGGAAATGCTGGATGGTCATACCGGTCGCTGGCGGATCGCGCTCTCCATTGCCGTGGGCGTGTGGATCGCCAATTGGCCGGTCTATCCATGCCAGACCTTGGCGGCACTTTATACTTCCAGACGGTTGCATCTGAATCCACTGGCGACGGTGCTGGGATCACAGGCATCCACTCCGCCCATGAATTTCCTACTCATTGCCATGTGCATCAGCTTTGGGCATTTCTTGCTACACGGCACTTCGGCGGCGATATCGTGGAACGAGATCCATACCGCTCATCTCTGGCAATTCGCAGCAGCTTTCGCGATTGATTGGATCGTGGGGGGATTCATTTTTGGATTCATCCTCGGGGCGGCTGTGTTCGGATTATTGCTTACGCTTTTTGCGTGCATTCCATTTAAACGTCGCGAAAATTTATCCCCTGCCTTGCCCGCGCTACCCCATCCTTCGCAGGGCGGATAATATTCGCTCATGCCAAGACCGACAGTTCTTATCATCCGTGATGGCTGGGGAAAAAATCCCTATCCGCAGTGGAATAAAGCCAATGCTATCTATCTCGCTAAACATCCGATGGCGGATCGTTTGCTGGCAGAGTATCCCAGTACCCTGATTCACACCTCCGGCTTCGACGTGGGCCTGCCCGAAGGGACCATGGGCAACAGCGAAGTTGGTCATCAAAACATTGGGGGCGGCCGAATCATCGACCAGGAATCGGTGGCGATCACCAAGCAGATTCGTAATGGCGAGTTTTTTGAGAACGCCCCGCTTAATGCTGCTGTGGATCACGCGCTGAAAAACGGCACAGCGCTGCACCTGTTCGGCATCGCATCGGATGCCGGCGTGCATGGATTGCTCGAGCATCTTTACGCCTGCCTGGAACTGGCTAAACGGCGTGGATTGACGCGAGTGTATCTGCATGCGTTCACCGATGGTCGCGATACATCGCCTAATTCAGGGCTGGAATACATCTGCCAAATCGAAGCGAAGATGAAAGAGATCGGCGTCGGGCAGATCGCCACGATTTCCGGGCGCTATTGGGCCATGGATCGCGATAACCGTTGGCAGCGCGTGGAGAAAGCCTATCGCGCCATGGTGATGGGCGACGCGCCCAAATTCGCAAGCGCCGAAGCCGCGATCCAGCACTATTACGCCAACCCCACCGAACCGAATATGGCCGGCGATGAATTCATCACGCCGTGTGTGATCCAACCTGCCGGTCTGGTGAAAAACAACGATGCCGTCATCTTCTATAACTACCGCGGCGACCGCCCTAAGGAACTGACCAAAGCTTTCACCTTCTCCGAATTCACCGGCTTTGCGCGCGGGCCCAAGCTGCAGCTGCATTTCCTTACCATGACGGCTTACGAGCAGGATTTCCCCGTGCACGTGGCTTATCCCAAGCCGCCCAAGAAAAAAAATATTCTCGGCGAATATCTTTCCAATCTCGGCAAGAAACAGTTCCGCTGCGCCGAGACGGAAAAATATCCGCACGTCACCTTCTTTTTCAACGATTACCGCGATGAGCCGTTCCCGGGCGAAGATCGGCAAATCATCCCCAGCGCCAAAACGCTGCCCGACGGCTCACCCCTCTCGACATATGACCAGATGCCGGAAATGTCAGCGTATGGAATCTGCGACGAAGTTCTCAAACGGATTGATTCCCAGAATTACGACCTGCTCGTCGTCAATTTTGCCAACTGCGATATGGTCGGCCATACCGGCAATCTCCAGGCAGCGATCAAAGCCGTCGAGCATGTCGATATCTGCTGCGGCCGAATTCTGAGTGCAATCGAAAAGCAAAATGGCTCCGCGATCATCACCGCCGACCATGGCAACTGCGAACAAATGATCGACCCCAAAACCGGCGGCCCGCATACCGCACACACCACCTACGACGTCGAACTCATCGTGATGGACAACCGCGTCAAAGGCAAAAAACTCCGCGACGGAGGTCGCCTTGCCGATGTCGCCCCGACATTGCTCCAATTAATGGGTTTGGATAAACCCGCCGAGATGACTGGCCAATCATTTATTTCTGTTTAGTCGCCAACCGCTTCGCGATCTCTTTCGCAAAATCGCTGTGAGGCATCCGCCACGAAATTCTGCGGGGAAAATCTTGCGGCTACGAGCTCAATTGCGAATCCGCCGCAGCAGCGCCGGCATCGTCATCCCCTGCACCAGAATAGAAAAACAAACCACGCAATACGTCACCGTGACAAACAAATCACGGTGATCATTCACCGGCAGCGTCAGCGCCATCGCCACGGAAATTCCTCCGCGCAATCCTCCCCACGTCAGCACCGAAACTGCTCCCTTATCCAGCCGCCGATATAGACGCATGATTCCCACAAATGCTCCAACGCAGAGCCAGCGAACCAGTAGCACGATGACCACCGCAATCGCTCCCATCCAGAGATACCGGTGCGCAAACGGCATGATCAGCATCGCCAGTCCGAGAAACATGAATAAAAACGCATTGAGCGTCTCATCAATCAGCTCCCAGAACGTATCGAGCCGATCCTGTGTCTTGGCTGACATCGCAAATTTTCTCCCCGGATTGCCGATGAGCAAGCCCGCCGCCACGATGGCAATCGGCGCCGACACGTGCAGCCGCTCCGCCAATGCATACCCAGCCATCGCCAGCGCCAGTGTGAGCAACACCTCCACCTGATAATTGTCGATGCTTTTCATCAGCATGTAGATCAAAGCCCCCGCGAGCAATCCGACCACGCAGCCGCCGATCACTTCTTTTGCTACGATTGCCGCAACCGCCGAAGCCGAGAATGTCCGCGTTCCCGCCATCAATTCCAGCAGGATCAAAAACAGCGCAACACCCACTCCATCATTAAATAGCGATTCACCTGCCACTTGGATTTGCAGCGTTCGCGACGCGCCGGCCTTTTTCATGATCCCCAGCACCGCCACTGGATCCGTCGGCGAAATCAGCGCCCCAAAGAGCAGGCACTGCACCAGCGGCACCGCCATTCCAGTAGCGGTCAACACCAGCCAGATCAAAATACCAATTAAAAATGTCGACACCGCGGTCGCCAGAATCGCCAGCACCGAAATCGCTCCCCATTCCTCAGCCAGATCATCCAGCTTGATATGCAGCGCTCCCGCAAAGAGCAGAAACCCCAGCATCCCGTGCAGCAGAAGCTGATCGAAGGCAACTCCCGCAATCACGGCCCCAAACCGGGATCGCGAAAACCCCAGCACAGTCCCCACGGCCACCAGCGCCAGCGACGCAATCAGCGCCAGCAGCATGATCCCAATCGCCGACGGCAGGCGCAGATAGCGATAGTTGAGATAACTGAATAGCGCCGCCAGCGCAATCAGAACGCTGAAAATTTCAAATGGACTCATGCGGCAACGCTATAAAAAGATAAAGCCCATGGATAGCCATCCATGGGCCTTTTCGTTTCGTGACTTATCGCTTGCGGCGATCGCGTCGGGCTTTGCGTTTTTTGCTGCCAATCTTGCGGCGGCGTCGGGGTTTACCCATGTCGAACTCCTTTCTTCTTCACAAACATACCGGCGGTGGCACTTCAGTGCCACTGAGAGCCGCTTACCCTCGTTTTTCGATCGGCACGTAGTCGCGCAGCGTCGCACCCGTATAAATCTGCCGGGGTCGGGCGATGCGCGTGGCTGCATCATCATGCTGCTCTTTCCAGTGGGCGATCCAACCAGGCATGCGGCCGATGGCGAAGATCACCGTGAACATGTCCACGGGGATCCCCATCGCCTTCATGATGATGCCGGAATAGAAATCGACATTGGGATAAAGCTTGCGATCGACAAAATAGGAATCTTTCAGAGCAGCTTCTTCCAGATGGCGGGCGATATCCAGCAGCGGATCGTTCACGCCCATTTTCGCCAGCACTTTATCCGCAGCGGCCTTGAGGATTTTGGCGCGCGGGTCGAAATTTTTATAAACACGATGGCCGAATCCGTAGAGCAGCACTTTTTTCTGCTTCACCTGCTCGAGATAGGACGCAGCGGTGTGCCCGCCAGCATGGATTTTTGCCAGCATGTCCAGCACTTCCACATTGGCCCCGCCGTGTAACGGTCCCCACAATGCGCACACACCGGCAGCGCACGAAGCAAACAAATTTGCTTTGGCTGAGCCGACCATGCGCACGGTCGACGTGGAGCAATTCTGCTCGTGATCGGCATGCAGCAGCAAAATCAAATTCAGCGCCTGCTCCACATCAGGATGAATTTCATACCGGTTATACGGCATGGAAAACATCATGTGCAGAAAGTTAGCTACATAGGGCAGCTTGGAATCCGGATAGATGTAGGGCAGCCCCATGCTCATGCGAAAGGTATAGGCAGCAATCGTGCGCACCTTGGAAATCAGGGCTGCTGCCCCATCTTCGACCTGCTCGCCGGTGGAGAGATCCATCAGCTCTGGATTGAAGCACGCCAGTGTGTTGATCATCGCCGACAGAATCGCCATCGGGGGCGCGGTCGCCGGGAAGCCATCGAAATGATGTCGGAATCCTTCGTGGATAGTTGCGTTAGCGGAGAGACGGGCAGAGAAACGCTTGCGTTGCTCAGCCGTGGGTAATTCGCCGAAGATCAGCAGCCAGGCCACTTCGATGAAACCGGACTTCTCCGCCAATTGCTCGATCGCATATCCGCGATAACGCAGGATTCCCTGCTCGCCGTCGATGTAGGTGATCGCCGACTTGCACGCGCCGGTATTTCCATAAGCTGGATCCAGGGTGATATATCCCGTTTGCGCGCGCAACGGGGAAATATCGATCGCTTTCTCGTGCTCACTTCCCTCCAGGGTCGCCAGCTCGAGCGTTTTCCCATCCAGCATTAACTTCGCAGACTGTGGCATGAAATAACTCACCAAAAAAAAATCCAGAACCATCACCGGCGGTGGCACTTCAGTGCCACTGCAAAACAAATCTCATATATCCATCGGTACCGGTTTCACTTTTACGATTTTCTGATTATCCGCAGATTCATACAGCGCGTCCATGAGTGCTGAAAGCAGCACTCCATATCTTACGCCTGCCTGCAATTCCGCCTTGCCTTCAATGGCATCAACAAAATTCTGATGCGGCGTATAGGCACTGGGCCGCTCGTCGAAATCCACATTGGCGTAATGCTTTTTCCCTTCGCGGATCAATTCCAGGAATCCGCCATGCGGGCCGGTCTTTACCTGCATTTTGTCGGTCTGGATTTTCAATTCCACATCCCAGCCCGGCGAGTTGCCGCCAATGGCAAAACTGGCGAGCGCGCCGCTTTGGAAGCGGAAGGCTGCTACACCATTAATATCCACCGGCGAACCCTGCTTGTTATAAAAACAGGCGACTTCGACAACGGGTTCGTTCATGATCCACATCATGCCATTGAGCACATGGGCGCCGCTGTCATACATCTGCCCGCCGCCGGAGAGCTCGGGATTTTGCCGCCAGGTATTCGTGGTCAATTTTAGCCAGCCTTGCGCGAGCCATCCCTGAATAATTTGCACTTTGCCCATTTTCCCTTCGTCGCGCATCCGTTTGATCGCCTGATACTCGACGGTATAGGGAGCCTGATAGGTGATGCCGAATTTCTTGCCCGTCTGCTTCACCACGCGCCAGAGGTCATACGCCTGCTCGCTACGAGTGACCATCGGCTTTTCGCAAAGCACATGCACACCCGCTTCCATGCATGTTTTAGCCTCGGAATAATGCAATGTATGCGGCGTCACCAAAACAACCGCATCAATCTTCTCGGGACAATCCCGCAACATCTGCGGGTAGTCGCTGAATTCGTGAGCCTGCGGAAAATATTTTTCCTTAAATGTCTTGGTTTGCTCGGGCCGCGTATCGCACAAACCTACGACCCGCACCCCGTCGATCTTTTGCAGACATTGCGCATGCCAATTGGCCATTCCCCCGCAGCCGATGATCGCAAAATTCAGCGACATAGGATTGATCTCCATATAGTTTCATAGATTAAGGGGACGAGCAATGCAACACCAATGAGAAGATAGATGCGCTGTTTAGCCGGGGTGTCCTCGCCCCCGTCCCAGGCGAGGACGCTCCGGCTGCCCCGTTATCGCAATGCACTGAGTCATTTCCCATCCCGAAATATCCTTGATCCTCAAACGTGCCGGTAACAAAATAACCAGGTAAGTCACAAGGAGTCTTGCATGTCGCTGCTGGAAACGCCGGTGCGTCACGGAATGCGCGAAGATGAATTGAAATATTATCAACATGAAGGATATCTCATCCGCCGCGAGCCGCTTTTTCCCGCGGAAAAGTTCCAGCGACTGGCCAAACATTTCGATGAAAAATTGACCCGCCTGCCCGCTACTGTCCGCCCCGAATCCATGGATGTCCCTCACTTTACCGATCTGAAATTATTTGAATGGCTTTTCTCTGATGAAGTGCTCGATCTGGTCGAACCCATCATCGGCCCCGACATCGTGCTGTTCTCCTCGCACTTTATCTGCAAGCCCAAAGGCAATGGCAAGAAAGTCCCCTGGCACGAGGATTCATTCTATTGGAAAGGCCAGATGGACCCGATGGAAGTCGCCACCGTCTGGCTGGCGATCGACCCATCCACCAAAGAGAACGGCTGCATGTACGTCATCCCGCGCACGCAGGATAACGGCTACAGCCAATACGAAAACGTCGATCCCGAAAAACATGTATTTCCCACCGAGATCAAAAAATTCCAGTTCGACGAGAGCAAAAAAGTCGCGATTGAGCTTCAGCCCAACCAGTGCTCGATCCACGACGGCCGCCTCATTCACGGCTCTCCCCCCAACACCAGCCAAATCCGCCGCTGCGGCTACACCATGCGCTACACCTCGGCGCGCGTGAAATTTAACCAGGAAATGATCGGCCCGTATCACGAAATCTACCTGGCGCGCGGCAAAGACCAGGCCGGTAATCGCTACGGCGACCCCGCGCGCTCCTATCCCGAAAAAGCCCGCTATCGCGAAGAAAATAAAAAGAGCGGCCACTGAAAACGCCAAATCCAGAAGTCAGAATGTATGTGCGAGAAATTTTCTGAGTAGCATTAACTAAATCCGTAACGATATTTGCCTTAGTGCTTCTAAAATTAGTAGCATGGGCGTCTCGCCCATGTTTAATTTTATCCCACATGAGCGAGACGCCCATGCTACGCACCGTGAGCGATCAAAGCGCATTTTTTAGAAGCTCTTAAAATCTTGTTTAGCCCCGGCCCTTGGACCGGGTTTTTCTGCTACAGATTTACCACGCCGCATATAGCTATTGGCTTCTCTTGTCTTTCCCTTCACATCATCCCGGGCGCATCAATGCGCAGAAAAATAAACATCGCCAGCACCATGATCAAAGCAAAAATCATGATCGCATTGAATACCAGGCCAAACTGATACCGGAATTTTTCTTCCCCAGCTTTCTTCGCAACAAGAGCGAATATCAGCCCGGCAATTACCAACCCCACCGCCATCACATACAACGGCAGTCCAAGCCGCATCACCATCATCGGGCCGTTGAGGATCGCAATCAGAATCGCGGTAGTCAGCGGCAGCGAAGCAGCAAAGCAGATCAATGAGCGATTGCCATTGGTGGTTGTGACAGTGTCTTTCATGAATAAGCGTATAATATGAACTCGGATAGAATCATACGTTTTTATTTCGCCGCCGCGCTGGGGGCGACGCGTGAAAATAAAAAGTGGTATAATTCGCCGCCTGAGAATTCGTTGATTTTCGCAAATGAAACACAAAACCCTTTTTCGCAATCTCTGCAAGCTGCTCGGGCTCTATTTTGTCATCGTGGGCGGGACGGCGGTGGTGAATGCGGTCACGGGCATATTTGTTTATTTCTACGAATCTTTTTTTCAGAATAACAGTGTTTTTCTTCGCAGCATATTGATGGTGATTGGCCCCGCATTGCAGCTCGCGGCAGGATTGTTTCTGCTGTTTCGCAGTGAGGTAATTGCCAATTGGGCGATTCCCGGAAATCGCCCCTATTGCCCCGAGTGCGGCTACGATCTGACCGGCTCAGTGTCCGGCGTCTGCCCGGAATGTGGCGTGCATCCGCTCACTGGCAAGCCGCAATAAACGTATCTTTATATGAATGGGTGAATCGCTGGAATATCTCTCGCGCGATGTTGCTATGCAATCTCAAAAGCCGCGGCACTGGTGGATGCTGGTCGCTTTTACCGTAGGAATTTTTGCACTTGAAGATGTATTGACCGCCCGGCTAACTCCGCCCGGTTGGCCAATATATTCGGATTACCTGCTCATGCTTCTGATCCCCATCGGCGCAGTTGTCATGGCTACCACCACATCCCTGCCCGCATGGAGCATCGGTTTATATGGATTGGTGTCAGCATGCGTTTCTCTTGGCCGAATTGCAGGATACCCGCTTGCACTTTCGCTTAGACACGCCGCATGAAATCCACTGGTTTGCCGCCAATTGGGCCATCTTTTTCTTTGTTTCCTGGTCGATATGTCGCTGTGCAAGTCTTCTGCGTAGGTTCCTATAATTCTGTCGTGTTCTCAAAAAAGTTATCCTGGCATTCTCAGAAGCCGCATTCATTTTTCGGTGCGCTCGCGCTAGTCATGTGCGGCGTCTCATTTATTTGGCTGGGTGGTCTTTGTATTTTTCATCCATTGCATGACCTCGGACATCCTGTGTGGGATGCGTTTGCTGAAAACTACCTCTGGCCCGGAGGAATTGCTGCGAGTCTCGCGGTGATTGATATTATTCAGCCACATCACCGCCGAACTTTTGATCTGATTTCCTTAATTCTACTTTCACTCATCTACTGTTTGCTTTCACCGGGATTTAATTTCTCCTGAGGTCGAATACAATCAGTCCTGTTCTACCGATTTTTAAATTTTGGAGAAACGTTCGATGTCCAACTTGCACCTTCTTTCGCCCCTGGGTTTTCGCGCAGCAGCGGTCCATGCAGGAATCAAATCCAAAAAAACCGGCGATGTTGCTGTTCTGGTGTGCGAGCAACCCGCTACCGCAGCGGCGGTTTTTACGACCAACCGTGTCTTCGCAGCCCCCATAAAAATCGGCAGAAAGCATATCGCCAGGGGCGCATTACGTGGCATTGCGGTGAATGCAGGCAATGCCAATGCGTGCACCGGCAAGCAGGGGGAGCGTGACGCGATACATATGTGCGAACTGCTCGCCGGCCAAATCGATTGTAACCCGAAGGAAATTCTCCCGTCATCCACGGGAATCATCGGCCGAATGTTGCCGATGGACAAAATTGAAAAAGGGATTCTTGCCGCTTGCGCACAACTCGGCAGCAGCGCCGAGCACGCGACTCAATTCACGGATGCGATTCTTACCACGGATACCAGGCGCAAAACGGCAGCAGTTGAATTCAATGTCGGTAAAAAGAAAGTCCGCATCGCCGGCTGCTGCAAGGGATCAGGCATGATCGGCCCGCGCATGTCGCTGGCGGGTCCCCCGCATGCGACGATGCTTGCGTATCTCACCACCGATGCCGCCCTTTGTGCGGAGCATTTACAGGCGGTGCTATCCGAAGCGGCTGAGCAGAGTTTCAATGCGGTCACCGTGGATGATCACATGTCCACCAATGACACCGCGGCGATCCTGGCCTCGGGACTGTCCGGGGCAGCCATCGACACATCCGCTGCCCAGCGAACTTTTGCCCAGGCCGTGCGGGAAGTTTGTCAGTCATTGGCTTATCAGATCGCCGCCGACGGCGAAGGCGCCACTAAAGTGGTGCGGATAGAAGTGAGCGGCGCAAAAGACGTTGCGTCCGCCAAGATCATCGCTCGCGCCATCGCCAATTCACCCCTGGTCAAGACCGCCATGCACGGCAACGATCCCAATTGGGGCCGAATTATTTCCGCCGCCGGTTATAGCGGAGCAACATTCGATCCGAATCGCTGCACGCTGGTGCTGCAGGGCATAACCGTTTTCCGCACCGGCCAGCTCGTGAAATTCGACCCCGCCAAAGTAAGCAAGGCATTGAGCGCTACAGATGTGAAAGTGGAACTGCAATGTGGTGGAGGGAAATCAGCAGCCACCGTCTGGACCTGCGATCTGTCAAAAGAATACATTACGATCAACGCTGACTATCACACATAAAAAATAAAGCCCCGCATATACATATGCGGGGCTCCCATGATCCAATTGGATTGAAAAAATTACGAAAGCACGTCATCGAGCATGTTATTCACTGCCCCGTTGATCTTGTCGTCGGTCTCGTAGGTGCCATTGGCAATAGCTGCTTTAATAGTAGCGACTTTGTCAGCGCGCACATCGCTGCTGGCAGCTTGCGTGCCTCCCGACAGATCAACCACCGCGGCCGGCCCGCTGGTCGATGAAGAATCACTGGGGATTTCCCTGCGAACGGTCGGGAAATTCTTACTAACCACTGCGTTTCCATTAACTGCATTCACGTTCATTGTTCGACTCCAAATCAAATTCTGGCTATTCATCCCTTACGTGCAAAATGTATCGTCTTTAGAAGCAGGGCAACTTGATGCAATAAAAAGATTATTGCCACTGTTATATCTATTGCTTCTATAGGAACTTACGTGCAAAAATAGGGATTTTCACGCAAATTCTGCTCAAAAACTGCTTTTCCTGCGCTCGTCATAATCTTTCCTATCTTAACCATCTTAACAAAACTTCCCAATCGATACAATCATCAATCTGAATCGGACGCTTTTATCGGTCGCGCAAATTATGAGGCGTAAGAAACGCACTCTAACAAAATCCGCACATTTTTCTTTTATCGGACCACCTGTTTTCCCAGCAAAATCGACTCAGCCAAGCGAGTCGTCATGGTCTGGTTGCGGTACATCAACGGCAGGAGAAATCGCAGATTTTGCTGAGGGCCACGGAGATAGTCCCCCAGAGTGGTGCGCCAAACCGTGCGGTAGTGATTGATCGCATCCTGAAGGTGTTTTTCACGCAGTGCCTGGCGGATGACTTTCGTTGCGAAAAATGCAGACCAGCAATTGGGGTAAAGGTCTTCGCCGCAAGCGGAATAGAACCCGCCAGCCGGACCAATCAGAATGGTGCGATTGCCAATGCCCTCCTGGGCCAACGCCCCAGCGAGCGGAAGATCAAATGTGGAAATGTGCGCATCTTCCAGTGCGATTTCCGAAGCGAGTTCCTTGTGTCCCTGCAAAACTTTCAGCCAATGTTTTAGCAATTTTTCAGAAGGGTGATCATTAATCGTAGAAACGGGTTGGCCAACAACAATCTCCGCCTGATCATCGTGCACGAGCAACCACCCCCAGGCAAGTGATCCGCTGAGATCCAGTGACATGCGGATAAGTTGCGGCCCATCAACGGTAGGGGGGGCGGGAATAGTTGCGAGGGAAAAGCGATAGAGCACGTCATGTTCCCAGTCTTCGCTCAGGCCGAGCATTTGCTGATGTCGCGCATCGAGCGGTTCGGAGAGAATCAGCGCCGAGGGATAAATGGACGCGCCGTCGATGGCGACGGAAATGCCAGATTCATCAAGATGATGAATCTGCACTGAAGCGTTTTCGATGAGCTGCACGCCCTGGGCACGCGCCAGCTCTTTGGCTGCGTCTACCAGCTCGGCGATTTCGCAGACGTAGGTCATCGTATTCTGATCGCAATGCTGGCAGAAAACACTGAAATCATCGGCGAGAAATTTCAGGCCGTGCATGGCGCGGAGTTTTAATTTCTCTTCGAGTGGTTTGAGCGAAGGGTGGAGAGCAAAGAAGGCGGGGTTAAGCGTGGCCAATTTGCGCTGCGGACGCGTGTTGGAATTCACATGCATCACGGAAAGCGCTGGCTCATCGCGCAGAAGGGCGGCAGCGAGATAACTGCACGGATGGCTGCCAATCACGAGAATGTCAACGTGGGCCAACTCGGCGCTTGCACTCATGGTCTATCTATTTTTAACACGCCCGGATGATTTGCGACACCGCCAAAAAACTTTTCACGCTACAGGACGACAGGTTTACGCAGCCCAAAAGTATTCAAAAGCGTTCTGGGCGGCATTTTCGCAGAAGGCACGGAGATTGCGAGAAAGACAATATCAATTTAGCCCAATCCTTCTAACAGGCGTCATTTGTACTTGTGGTCGTGAAAACGATTACAAGCGACGCCTTTGTTTTTGAAAAAGCCGGCCGATCTCCTTCCCGCCGCCGATTAATTCACGGCGCCGGCGAAGGGGATCGGCCGCAATTCGTTTGTTTGCCGATCACTGAACCAAAACGCGAAAAATATGATTGACCGGGCGCGATATGTTCGCTAATTGTTAGGGCATGGGAACGAATCATTATTCGCGCGGGCCACAAGGCCAGCAGCAGGATCAGGATGTTGATCTGTTGAGCGAGCGCCTCGCGAGTGGAGAGCAATTTGATTATCCGGTGGGGGATCAGGACTATCGCGATGCGCTGGCCGGGGGAGTTGCGCATCGGCGTGGAGCGGGGCTGAACCCGGGGAATCGGTTTGAATCAGTGCGATTGCATGTGCTAGGCGAAGAACTCGATCGGCAATGGATTGAGCGCGAGGAGAACGGCCAAATCACGAAAGTCGAACGGCAGGTTTTCATCGACAAGACGCAGACGATTATCAACCGCGTGGCGGCGACGTCGGATGTGCCGTTCGATTGGACGATCAATCCGTATCGGGGGTGCGAGCATGGGTGCATTTATTGTTTCGCCAGGCCTTACCATGAATTTCTAGGGTTTAGTTGTGGGCTGGATTTTGAAACCAAGTTAATGGCGAAGCCGCGAGCGGCGGAGTTATTGAAAAAAGAACTTGCGTCACCGAGATGGGTGCCGGAGCCGATTGTGATGTCGGCGAGCACGGATATTTATCAGCCCATCGAGCACAAGATGCGGATCGCGCGGCAATGCCTGGAGGTGCTGACGGAATGCGGGCAGCCGGTGACGACCATGACCAAGAGCGCGCTGGTGCTGCGCGACACGGATTTGTGGGCGAAGCTGGCGGCGATGAATGCGGGGCGGGTGACGATCACATTGGTGACATTGGATTCAGATTTGGCGCAGAAATTGGAGCCGCGCGCGAGCTCACCGATGGGAAGATTGCGGGCGATTCGAGAGCTGACTGCTGCGGGGATACCGGTGACTGTGAATGTCGCACCGGTGATTCCGGGACTGACGGATACAGAGCTGCCGGCGATTTTGCAGGCAGTGGCAGAGGCGGGGGCCCGAAGGGCGGCCTGGGTGCTGCTGCGATTGCCGTATCAATTGAAGGATTTATTTCTGGATTGGCTGCAGCGCAATGTGCATGCGGACCGGGCGAGAAAAGTTGAATCGCTGATTCGCCAGGCGAGCGGGGGAAAGCTGTATCGAGCTACGCCAGACAGGCGGCGCGGTCGCGGAGTATTGGCGGAGCAGATTGCCAAGAATTTTGATGTGTTTACGCGAAAGTATGGATTGAATCGGGATATCAGGCCATTGTCGGGAGCGAATTTTCGAAGGCCGGATTTAACGGGGCAGATGAAATTGTTTTGAATGCTGAACTCTGAACGCTGAAGATAATTCTGGCCCCCGCCTTCTGGCTTCTCATTCTGTATTCCCTTGTCCCTGTTGTTCCGCATTCTGCATTCATCACTCTGCATTTTCCTATGCCCTTGCGTTACCTCTACATCGACATGAATTCTTACTTTGCTTCGGTGGAGCAGGAATTACGCCCGGAATTGCGAGGAATACCGGTAGTGGTGGCTGCAGTGGATACAGATTCGACGTGCTGCATCGCGGCGAGTTATGAAGCCAAACGCCTGGGCATTCGCACGGGCACGCCGGTGTGGGAAGCGCGGCGAGTGAAGGGCTTAAAAGTCGTTGAAGCCAGGCCGGATATTTATGTGAGAATGCACCACAAAATTATCAAGGCGATTGAAATGGTTTTGCCGTTTGGCGGAAAATATTCGATTGATGAATTTTCTTGCCGATTGAGTCCAGCGGAGGCCGAAGCGCCAGCGGCTCTCGAACTGGCGCGGCAGGTGAAGCAAGCGATCTACGAGCGGGCGGGCGAATATTTGAGATGTTCGATTGGCATAGCGCCCAATCGATTTCTGGGGAAAGTCGCGGCGGATATGGAGAAGCCGGATGGCTTGGTAGCGCTGGCGGAGAATGATTTGCCACATAGTTTGCATAGGTTGCAATTGGATGATCTCGCGGGGATCGGGCCGCGCATGCTCAAACGGCTGCATCGTTATGGAATTATTTCCGTCGAGCAGCTTTGCCGATTGCCTGAAGCGCAGATGAAGGAAATCTGGGGTGGCGTAGTGGGACAACGCTGGTGGCACTGGCTGCGCGGGGAGGAATTGCAGGAAGCGCCGACGCACAAGACCACCGTGGGGCATTCGCACGTATTGCCGCCGGAGCTGCGCAATGATGAGGGAGCAAAGAATGTTTTAGTTCGATTGTTGCACAAGGCAGCGGCACGCCTGCGCAAGGATAACTATTGGGCGGGCAAGATGGAGATTTATATTTCGTTCACTTATCGCGAAGAGGGATGGAGCGGATCGATCGCGCTGGGGGCGTGTCAGGATACGCAATCGATGATGGAGGCGTTTCATCAGCTATGGAGGATTCGCCCGCGCATGGGACCGCCGACGCAGGTGGCAGTGTCATTATATGAATTGATGAGTGATCGCTCGGTATCGATGCCGTTATATCCGGAGGAGCAAAAGCGACTGACAGTGTCGCGGGTAATGGATCGGCTGAATCGGATGTATGGAGCGGACCACGCGTATTTTGGGGCGATGCATGATCTTAAACGCTCGGGGCCTTCGCCGATTGCGTTTCAGCACGTGCCGGAATTGGAAGAACCACCAATTAAAAAAGTCGAAATCCGTAATCCGAAATCCGAAACAAATTCAAAATTCCAATCGAGAAAATCAAAATCGACGGATTTCGATTTTTAAATTTTATATTCGGATTTATTTTTCCGGCATGATGTTCGTGGGAAATGGATTGCGTTCGCTGAAACCCGCTTGATGCCAATACGGATATGGCGGCTGCACGACGCTCGCGGCATCTAATTTGGCAACTTGCTCTTTGGTCAGATTCCAGCCGACGGCGCCGAGGTTTTGCTTTAGTTGATGTTCATCACGGGCGCCGATGATGAGCGTGGCGACGGTGGGGCGCTGGAGCAGCCAATTAAGCGCAATCTGCGGCACAGTTTTGCCGGTCTCTTTGGCGACGGCGTCGAGTGCGTCGACGACGTTGAAGAGATATTCATCGAGGACTTGTGGGCCGACATCCCTGACCTTCTGATTCTGCAGGCGGGATTTTTCGGGAAGGGGTAGGCCGCGACGGATTTTGCCCGTGAGTCGGCCCCAGCCCAGCGGGCTCCAAACCACGGCGCCGATACCCTGGTCGAGCCCAAGGGGCATCTGTTCCCACTCATAATCGCGGCCAATGAGACTGTAATATGCCTGATTGGCGACGTAGCGCGCCCAGCCATGTTTTTCCGAGACAGCCAATGATTTCATGATGTGCCAGCCGGAGAAATTCGAGCAGCCGATGTAGCGGATTTTTCCCTGCTTCACCAGATCGTCGAGCGTGCCCAGGGCTTCTTCGACCGGGGTGAGCGCATCGAAGGCGTGCAGCTGATAGAGATCAATATAATCCGTACCCAGGCGTTTAAGGCTGCCATGCACAGCATCGATCAGATGAATGCGCGATGAGCCGACATCATTAGGCAGCCCGGACATTCAATTTGCGCCAAGCGCGGGTTTTTGAGAAGATGTCCTCGGTCAAGGAGGACACGTATGGTTCGACGTCACGAATTAACCGATTCCCAATGGGCGAAGATTGAGAATCTGTTGCCGGGCAA
>DASXDR010000130.1:0-17502 GCA_036490535.1 Tepidisphaeraceae bacterium
GCGTTGATCTTGCAGCCGGTGATCTGGCGGAGGCGATCGATGGTGGGGAGCGATTGAGGCTCGGCCATCGCGATGGTCATGGTGTCGTGCACTTTGAACATCGGGATGATGCTCAGGCGCTCGCACTCTTCTTCACCGATGGTTTTGACCAGGAGTGGGTCGATCAGGCCGTGGCGGAGCTGGACGCCGCGGACTTTGAGGCATTTGGCGAGAACCTGGACAAGCGAGGAATTGTTGATGACCCCCTGCTCGACCAATAATTCGCCGAGCATGCGGCCGGTGGCTTTCTGCTCCGCCAGCGCGCGATTGAGCTGCTCCTGGGAGATTACGCCTTGCTCCACCAGGGCGTCACCGATGCGAACTTTTTTGGGACTCGGATTCATCTTATCAACGCTGAACTCTGAACGCCGAACGCTGAAAAAGGCCTGATCCATTTCAGCGTTCAGCGTTCAACGTTCAGAGTTCCTCACAAGAAGCTCCTTATCGCACTATTCACATCATCGAAATGATCGAAGTGTGAAACGAGTTCGGTAATCTCCAGCACTTCACGCACCGTTTTGCCGATGGAGGAGAGCTTTAGGGATTGGCCTTGCCCGGCCATTTCTTCGGCGAGTTCGACCATCACTTCGAGGCCTTTGGAATCGACGAAGGGGATGTCGCTCATATCGAGAACGAGTCGGCCCATGGAATCGCGGATCACCGTGCCGGCGCGAGATTTGAAATCGGTGGCGTCCTTGTCGATGAGGGGACCCTCGGGCTTGAGGACTGTCACGGCGCCTTGGCGTTGTTCGTTGATCTTCATCTTTTCATAAACGATGAACTCTGAACGATGAACGATGAAAGAAAACAAAATGCGTGTTGGGTATTCTGTATTTTTTCATCGTTCAGCGTTCATCGTTCAGCGTTCTCCTTAGTTTGACAGGGTCGCTAAAGCGACCGCGCCGCAAGCAACTTGGTTCATCAGGCGGCCTGGGCAGAGGGGAGATTTACGGTAAAGGTGCTGCCCTTGTTTAGCTCGGATTGGAGCGAGATGGTGCCGCCGTGAAGTTTGATGACTTCGCGGGCCAGGGTTAGACCGAGGCCGGTGCCGGTGATTTTTTCGACGCGGGGGTCCTGGCCGCGCATGAATTTTTCGAACACGCGTTCCTGGTCTTCTTCGGGGATACCGATGCCGTTGTCGGCGACTTCGACAACGAGCATGCCGTTTTTCTCTTCCACGGTGACGGTAACTTTGCCGCCGCGCAATGTGTATTTGATGGCGTTCTGGACCAGGTTGTGCAGCGCGGACATGATCTTGTCGCGATCGCCTTTGATGGCGGGCAGCTTGGGAGGCAGATTGAACACGAGGGAAATCTGCTTTTCGCTGGCGGCTTCGGCGTAATCTTCCTGCAGCTCCTTGAAGATCTGCTCGGCGTAGATATCGGTGCGATTGACGGTGAAAGCGCCGGCTTCGATTTCGGAGATCGAAAGCATTTCGCCGACGATGCGCTCGAGACGCCGCGTTTCAATGTTGATCACATTCAGGCACTTGGCGCGGGTCACGGGATCGTTTTCGCCGTCTTCAATGGCGGTTTCGATATACATGCGCATGTTGGTCAGCGGGGCGCGCAACTCGTGCGTGGCCTGGGCGACAAAGGTATTGCGCGATTCTTCGGCGACACGCTGCTGGGTGATGTCTTCGATGATCACCATCGCGGCGGCGCCGTCTTCCTTGCGCACGGGGCGGATGGCCAGGCGGAGGACGCTTTGGCCGGTGGGGCCGCGGCGTTCCCACTCGACGGTGGCGCGCTGGCGGCTCGTGCCTTGCGCGATGTTCTTGACGACGCTCACTACTTTCTCTTCTTTCACCAGCTCGCCGACGCTTTGGCCGAGCAGTTTTTCCTTGGCAGCGCCCAGGAAACTACCGGCAGCGCCGTTGGCGAACTTGATGTGCATTCCATCATCGAGAAGGAGCAACCCTTGTGAGAGCGCATCGCAGGCGGCTTCGAGCTGGCCTTTTCCTTCGCGGCGATTGCCCAGTGATTGCGATACGGTCTGGGCGGCTTGCTGCTTGCGGAACTCGTCTTTTTCATCGAGCAGCGCGTTCCAGGCGATCGCTTCGGGGCCAAGATGCAGGGCAATTTTCAGTGCATCACTGTTTTTCTCGCCGGCAGTCATCGCCAAAAGCGCTTCGCCAATTGCGCCTACAGCGCGCATGCGACGCCGCAGCCGGCGATAAACGATGAGCAATGCGACCAGAGCGGCAACGCCGATGGCGCCGAGGCCGGCCTGGGTTTCCCAATGCGCGGCGAGTGCTTCGATGCCCGGATCGATCTGCAAAAGGGCAAGACCCTTGCCGGGGACCGATAACCCAAATGAATAATTATCGCCCTGGAACTTGCCGCCCTCCTGGACTTTTCCGGCGGGCCAGTGGTCGGGCATTTTGTGGACGGTGATTTTCCCTGGATTCGAGTCGGCAATGATTTGCCCGTCGGGCAAACTTATTCGACAATCTTCAAGCTGATCTTCGCGGGCAGCATCAATGAGCAGGCTGCGGAGGCCGGAGAGCTCGTTCGAGGCGAGCATGGTTGAGGCGCTTTGCGCAAGTAATTCAGCCGAGCGCTGAATCTGGGCGGCGCGTAGCTGCTCGACGGATTGTTTGTCGGCTGCAACGGTCCACCAGGTGGCGGCGCCCATGGCAAGCATGACGATCGCCGCGAGGCTGATGCCGATTGACGCCACCAGCGATTCACCGCGCTGGATCAATCGCGGTTTCTTGATGATTTGCGGAATAACTTCTTCCGGCACGGCCAAACTCCCGTAAAAAACAAACGGTCCTAATCCCCATATCGGTGCGGGAGGGTCGCGTATTAAGTTTCGGAGCCGGATTAAACCCTTCGACCCCCCTATCCACGTCCTTTTAGCCGCGTCGGTGGATAACCTGAACCCAGCTTCACCTTCATTGGCCACCCACAAAAGAAAAAACTAGATTCTAACCCTTGGCAGTTCAAAACATTAAGCGTCTGTTAAGGATAAAACATACCATATTTAGTAAAGTTTCGGTTGACCTATACTAGATATAGTAGATATATTGCGAGGCATCATGGGAATTTTGTGCGACACCCAGATTCGCGAGTTAATTGGCATCGAGCCTTTTGCGGACAACGTCAAAAGGCCCGGGAAGATCTCCTATGGAGTGAGTTCCTACGGGTATGACCTTCGCGTGGGGCCGATATTTAAGATTTTTACCAATATTAATTCGCAAATTATTGACCCCAAAGGATTTAGCGATAGATCATTCGTCACGGTGGATACCGATGTGGAGGGGACAAACCACGTACTGATTCCACCGAATTCGTTTGCGTTATGTGAGACGGTGGAGACGGTGGAGATGCCGCGCGGTTATTTGGCGATTTGCGTTGGCAAGTCGACGTATGCGCGGTGCGGGATCATTGTGAATGTGACGCCGATCGAGCCGGAGTGGAGAGGCAAGATCACGCTGGAGATTTCGAATACGACGCCGTTGCCGGCGAAGATTTATGCCAATGAAGGGATCGCGCAGCTGATATTTCTCAAAGGTGAGAGAGTTTGCGCGACCAGTTATGCAGACAAGTCGGGAAAGTATCAGGATCAGGCAGGGCTGACGTTACCTCGAGTGGATTGAGATTTGGATAGTTCATGTCAACGCGGCTCGGAAACGAGGCGCGTGCGAGGAATTTTTGTCTCATGAAAAAGTTGCTGGTGGGCATTTGTGGTTTGATTTGTTTGAGCGGGTGCACGCAGAGTTCACCGCAAAGTAGCGGTACTTCTGCAGCGGCAGCGGCGGATGCTAAACCGCTGGTGATCAGCACGGTGGCGCGGCGGGGACATTTGCCAATGGATTATGCGATCACCGTGCACAGGCGTGTGCGCGTGATGGATGTGACGACAGGTAAAAAAGTTTGGGAGCAACGGGTGGGGAGTAATACTCAGTTGCGCCTGGCGAGCGATGGGGTGAGATTGAATACGCACCATGTGATGTCGCGCAGGCTGAAAAAAGGGGATGTGTACGAAATTGTTTTGATTCGGGAATAAAGGATTTTTTTGTTCAAAGCCACGCATGGCTATGCGTGGGCTTTTGAAAGGATTCGTGATTTATGAAAATTAATCGTCGATTTACGCAGAGCGGGCAGGACGTTTTTTCGTCGGTGAATTATGAGAAGCGGACGAGTCGGATTACAAATCCGGACGGGTCGGTGGTGTTTGAGATGACGGATGCGGAGATGCCGGCGTCCTGGTCGCAATTGGCGACGGACATCATGGTGAGCAAATATTTCCGCAAGGCGGGGGTGCCGCAGGTGGATGGGGAGGGGCATGCAATTCGGGATGAAAAAGGGAATGCGGTGATGGGGCCGGAGAAATCGGCGCGGCAGGTGATTCACCGGCTGGCGGGGTGCTGGCGGCATTGGGGGGAGACGCATGGGTATTTTGACAACACAGAAGATGCGCAGGCGTTTTACGATGAGCTGTCGTACATGCTGCTGCACCAGATGTGCGCGCCGAATTCGCCGCAGTGGTTTAACACGGGGTTGAATTTTGCGTATGGGATTACGGGGCCTTCGCAGGGGCATTATTTTTGCGATCCGAAGACGGGGCAGTTGCAGAAATCTTCGGATGCTTACACGCATCCGCAGCCACATGCGTGCTTTATCCAGTCGATCAAGGATGACCTGGTGAATCCGGGCGGGATCATGGATTTGTGGACGCGCGAAGCGCGGCTGTTTAAGTATGGGTCGGGGACGGGGACGAATTTTTCGAAGCTGCGCGGGGAGAATGAGAAATTGTCGGGTGGGGGAAAATCGTCAGGATTGATGTCGTTTTTGCGGATTGGCGATCGGGCGGCGGGGGCGATTAAATCGGGGGGGACGACGCGCCGGGCGGCGAAGATGGTGTGCCTCGATCTGGATCATCCGGATGTCGAGGATTTTGTGAATTGGAAAGTGCGCGAGGAAATTAAAGTCGCGGCGATGGCGGAGGGGATGAAGCATTTGGCGGCGGAGCAGAAAGAGACGGCGAAGAAGCTGGGGCTGAAGCTGGATTATGATTTTAATGGCGAAGCGTATGCGACCGTTTCGGGGCAGAATTCGAATAACTCGATTCGCATTCCGAATCGGTTTTTCAAGGCTTTGGAAGAGAACGGAGATTGGAATTTAATTAATCGCGTAAATGGGAAGGTGTATAAGACCATCAAGGCGCGGGAGCTTTGGGATGAGATCTGCTTTGCAGCTTGGCGCTGCGCTGATCCGGGGGTGCAGTTTGATGACACGATTAACAATTGGCATACATGCCCGAAGAGCGGGCGGATCAATGCGAGCAATCCGTGCGTGACGGGGGACACGCGCATCCTGACGCCGGGCGGGATTTGGCGGCGGATTGATCAGATGATTCATTTGCCGAGCCGGGTGGTGACGAATCTGGATGGACAGGAGATTCACACGACGGATGGGTCGTTCCCGACGGGGACGAAGGATGTGTATGAATTGAAAACGATGGGCGGATATTCGCTGAAGCTGACGGCGGATCATGAGGTGTGGACGCGGCGGCGCGGGTGGGTGGCGGCGAAGGATTTGAATGGGGAGGATGAGGTGCGGCTACCGAGCGAGCCGGCATGCGTGGAGAAAGTGG
Source organism: Tepidisphaeraceae bacterium (assembly GCA_036490535.1). GTDB lineage: Bacteria > Planctomycetota > Phycisphaerae > Tepidisphaerales > Tepidisphaeraceae > DASXDR01. Next base: position 5,644 of record DASXDR010000130.1, read on the forward strand.
GCGAGCCGCAGGATCAGAAATTTTTCCAGTTGCTGGGGCTTTTTGCGTCGGATGCGAATGGATGCGCCGATGCGGTGAAGTTGGATGCGTGCCTGAAAAATTCAGAGGTGATGGAGGGATACATCAATTATGTGAATGCGACGTGGGCGCCGAGCACGTATGCGGATGATTATGTCAATCAATTGATGGTGGATCATTCGGAGGATGCGACGAGCGGCGGGTCGCAACTGGCGACGTTTACGTTGGCGAATCGGAGATTGATTTCGCGGTTGGGGGCGTTTTTAAGATCGGAAATTATTGGCAGTGGCACTGAAGTGCCACCGCCGGTGGAGGGTGCCGCGAAGCCGGTGAAGAGGCTGGGAGATGAGGCGTTCACAGCGGGGCTGGCGGCGCAGAAGCATTTGCTGCGGGCGCTGTTTACGGCGGATGCGGAGATTGTGAATGGGACGCTGGAATTGCGCAGTGAGTCGGCGGCGATGTTGAGCGATGTGCAATTGTTGCTGGTGGGGTTTGGGGTGCAGTCGACGCGAATGAATCCGCGCGAAGAACGCGCCCGGCAAGCGGCGCGGCTAAACGAAGAGGGAGGGACGCTGCGCGTGCTGACTTCGAGTTTGCGGGCGTATGGGAAGCATATTGGATTACTTCCTGGGAAAAAGGCGGAGCAGCTGGCGCAGGCGATGGAGTTTGCGATTGGACAATCCACGGATAGCAATCCGTGGAATTTGAATGGCAATTGGGATCGGGTGGCGGCGCTCGTGCATAAGGGTACGGAGCAGGTTTTTGATCTGACGGAGCCGCTCACGAGTTCGTTCATTGCCAATGGGCTGACCGTGCACAATTGCTCGGAATATATGTTCCTGGATGACACGGCGTGCAATCTGGCCAGCTTGAATGTGCTGACGTTCTTCGATGCGGAGACGCGGCGCTTTGATATTGAATCATTCAAACATGGCGTGCGGCTGTGGACGATCGTGCTGGAAATTTCCGTGCTGATGGCGAGTTTCCCGAGCGAAGAGATTGCGCAGTTGAGTTATCGCTATCGCACGCTGGGATTGGGATATGCGAATCTGGGTGCGATGCTGATGCAGGCGGGGGTTCCGTACGATTCGGAGAAGGGGCGAGCGATTTGCGCGGCGATCACGTCGATTTTGACGGGGGAAAGTTATGCGTGCTCGGCGGATATGGCGGGGGAGCTGGGGCCGTTCCCCGGGTATCACGAGAATCGCGGGGATATGCTGCGCGTGATTCGGAATCATCGCAGGGCGGCGAATGGACCAACGGAAGCGCCGCTGTTTGGGAACAATAGCCGGGAGTCAACGACTCCCGGGAATTTCCGGGACTCGTTGAGTCCCGGCTATCGAGATAGCAATTCGCGACTGCAAAACATTGGGGAATATGAAGGGTTGCAGATTGCGCCGGTGGCGATTGATGCGGGGCAGTTTGTGGCCGGCGATCCGCTGGCGACGGCGGAGATGCTCTCAGCGGCGCGCGAGTGCTGGGATCGGGCGCTGCATCATGGGGAGATGCATGGATATCGCAATGCCCAGGCGACGGTGATCGCGCCGACGGGCACGATTGGGTTGCTCATGGATTGCGATACCACTGGTGTAGAGCCAGATTTTGCGCTGGTGAAATTTAAGAAGCTGGCGGGCGGCGGATATTTCAAGATCGCCAATCAATCGCTGCGGCCGGCGCTGGTAAATCTTGGGTATTCGCCGGAGCAGATCAATGAGATTTTGCGGTATGTGATGGGGTCGCTGAATCTGAGCGATTCGCCGCACATCAATCGCACGACACTGAAATCGCGCGGGTTTGCGGATGAGGAGATTGATCGGATCGAGGAATCGCTGCCGGGTGTGTTTGAGCTCGGCTTTGCGTTTTCGCCGTGGTCGCTGGGAGCGGAGATAATGAAGCGGCTGGATATTCCGGAGAGCGAATCGTCGCAGCCGAATTTTAATATGCTTCGCCGGCTGGGATTCACCAAGAAGCAGATCGATGCAGCGAATGATGCGATCTGTGGTCGTGGCACGGTCGAAGAGGCGCCGCATTTGAAGGAAGAGCATTACCCGGTGTTCGATTGTGCTAATAAGTGCGGAAAGATTGGCAAGCGCTTCATAGCGGCAGAAGGGCACATCCGGATGATGGCGGCGGCGCAGCCGTTTATTTCGGGGGCGATTTCCAAGACGATTAATCTGCCGAATGAGGCGACGATTGAGGAGATCGCGCGGTCGTATCAGTTGTCGTGGCAATTGGGATTGAAGGCCAATGCGCTGTATCGGGATGGGTCGAAGTTGTCGCAGCCGTTGAATGTGAAGAGTGATGAGGAGCTGGATAAGGTGGAGGAGGATGATGAGGAGAATGTGGCGGCGGCGCGAGCGGAAGTAACGCAGCAGACCGCCGATGCCATCGGCGGCTTTATTAAGGCGGATAATGTCGAACCAGTGCACACCCATGTTATTGAGAAAGTGATTGAGCGGATCGTGGAGCGTCCGCTGCGCCGGCGGTTGCCGGATACGCGGAATGCGATCACGCATAAGTTCGATGTGGCGGGACATGAGGGTTACATCACTGCCGGGCTGTATGAAGACGGGCAGCCGGGCGAAGTGTTTATCACGATGGCCAAGGAAGGCTCGACCATTGGTGGGTTGATGGATGCGGTGGCGACGCTGGTTTCGGTGTCGTTGCAGTATGGCGTTCCCGTCGAATCGCTGGTGCGGAAATTCGAGCACGTGCGGTTTGAGCCGAGCGGGATGACGCGGAATCCGGAGATTCCGATTGCGAAGTCGCTGGTGGATTATATTTTCCGGTGGCTGGCGATGGAGTTTGTGCCGGGGTATCGGGCGACATATGCGCCGAAGCGCGTGAAGCCAGAAGAAGGGACAAGGGACCGTTCGACAGGCTCACGACAGGACCAGGCGGCAAGGCGGTCTACGGTGAGCGGAGTCGAACCGCAAGGGGAGGAAGAGGATGGCGAAGAAGGCGTTGCGCCGAAAAATGGGAATGGCAATGGGCATGGGCGGGTTGTTGCTGGGGATGTTGGCGAAGGGAAGGTGCAGGGATCGAAGGTGACGGCGGCGGTTTCGCGCTTGGCGATGGTGGCTGATCCGCTGAGCCAGCAAGGGGCGGATATGCAGAGTGATGCGCCGGCGTGCGATGTTTGCGGGTCGATCACTGTAAGGAGTGGAACTTGTTATAAGTGTTTGAATTGTGGGAATTCGATGGGGTGTTCGTGAGACATTTTTAAAATTGGTGCGGATCGCTTTCGCAGTTGCCATTATTTAGTTCGAACCTCACATGGGTCGTTTTACACCATATAAAGCCGCTCCTGATATGATTCCTCCTGCTGTGGGCTGGGATCCTCAGGCGTTCCAACTATCGACGGAGGATCGGTTCCTTACGATCTCGCTGGCAGGGCTCGCTCGCCTTCCAAACCAAGCTCAGATCGTTGCATTTACTGACACCATTCGATCCATCGCTTCAGGGTACACGTTGCTTCTCGATTATTCGCAAGAGCACTTCATATCAAGCGATATGGTAGATCTTTGCTGGCTTCTCAAAGATGTAGCGACGGTCATTACCACGAGAGAGAACTACCTTCGCTCAGCGTGTATTAATGTTCCCGGCCTAAAGATTTGGACCGTAAAGAAGCAGCAACTACCTATTAAGTATACAAGCATTAATGTTGAATTATTCGACGACTTCCCGCCGGAAAAGGTCTGGGCGGCTGCGTCTTTATACACGTATGAAAATGGCTGCTATTCGTTCGAACAGATAAAACGTCTTCTGTTAGACCGTGAGAGGGTTCTCTCTGCAACTGAACATTTAGATATCTCTATTGAGCAAACTAGGTTCGATTTCATTCAAGCTGTGACAGCTCGATATGCTGTCAATTCATTAATGACCCAATTCGTAATTGACGTAGCCGATGAAGCGACCACGATTATTCCTTACCACGCACACGCATCCTACGAAATCCAGGCGGACAAACAGATTTTGATTGCGAAGCCCGCAGTTCTAGCAAGGCGTCTCAACGCGATCTTTCGAAGCGACCTTCTGGAACTCGAACAGTTACTTGCGTGGCCGAGAGCAGAAGAGAGACATTTTCAAGACTATTTTGAACGTCACCCACAGGTTTTCCGCTCAATGGGTTATCGAGAAATTTATCCGCAGCTCATTCTGGAACGCGAAGATGGTACGAGTCTTCGACCAGATTTTATACTCCAGCCTATTGACTCCCCATGGTGCGATGTTCTGGATATTAAGCTGCCCTCTTCCCGATTACTGGCGGGATCAAACGACCGCCGGCGCGCCTCTTCTAACCTCGCGGAAGTGGCAGCCCAGCTGCGAGAGTATCGAGCTTACTTCGAAGATCCAAAACTCGCGAAATGGTTCGAATCTCGATACGGCATTAAATGCTACCGTCCACGGCTCAAGGCCGTAATAGGGCGAGGACAAATATTGCAACAATCCTTTGAAGACCGCCGTGCGATGACAGCCTATGAGGACTTGGGCATCATCACGTTTGACCAGATTGCTGAGATTGCGCGTCAAAGACTGCTAATTTGAGTCGACTGATCGGGATGGGAGCATGAATTCTGTTGCGCACTTTTTGATTATTTGAATTTATCTATTGAGTAGATTCTAATTGCTTACAATCCGATCATCCGCGCGATTGGTATGCTGGATCGAAGGGTTGGGAAGCGCCGACTGACGCTAATCGACTCGCGGAAGGAACATCCCTTAATCCGCCAATTCTGCCAAATTCGCTTGGAAGCGGAAGAGCTTTGCGGCGGTTAAGAAAGCATTTGAGTGATCCGCTGTCTTGCCTCGTGTAAATCCTTCGCCCGAAAATCGGCGAACGAAAAATCCTGGCTATTCGTGTGCTCAGATGGGATAGCGATGGTGTACGCCCCGGCGGCTTTGCCGGCTTTGGCGCCGTTGTGGGAGTCTTCGAGGACGATGGAGTGTTGGGGTTGGACGCCGAGTTTTTGCATGGTGGTTAGATAGATTTCGGGGTGGGGTTTGCCATTTGTGATGGTGTCGGAGGTTTGGATGTGGTCGAAGAATTGCTCGATGTGGAGGCGTTCCATGACGATGTCGACCATGTGACGCTGGGCGCTGGTGGCGATGGCGAGGCGGAGTTTGCTATGGAAGGCGCGGAGGATTTCCATCAGGCCGGGCATGGGCTCGACTTCTTTTAGAAGCTCCATGACCAGGCGATCGCGCTGGATGAGAACGTCTTCGGGTTTGGCGGAGATGCCGAGGTCGCGACAATAGTGGGCGATGGATTCGATGGGCTTGCGGCCCATCATGTTTTGAAAAACCGAGTCGGGGCATTGCTTGCCGAACTCGGCGGCGATTTGACGGCCGGCGCGCCAGTAGAAGGTTTCGGAGTCGATCATCAGGCCGTCCATGTCGAAGATCAGGGCTTGGTACATATGGGGGATGATAGGGAAGAGGAACCCTTCGACAAGCTCAGGGCAGGCAAGGCGGCCTGTGGTGAGCGAAGTCGAACCGCATGGGACAAGGGGAAGATGAAATCAGGGATTAGGGACGAGGCGACAAGGGGGCGAGAGAAAGAAGATGACGCGAGGTGAGGGGGTGACACGGTGATTCGCAAATCATCGCTCGTGACAAAATATTTAGCGGCGATGCGGAGCACTGCGTTGCATCGCACGAGAAATCAGGAATGAAACGCATCTCGATAGGCGATCCCGAATGCGTTACATCACTTGCAGATCTTTTACGACGCCTTCGTCGGGAGAGTCTTCTTCGGGTTTTTGTTTGGCGAGTTGTTTGTGGGCGCCGGCGAGGGATTTTTCGGTGAGGTCGGACCAGGGAATAATCACGCCTTGTTTTTTGGTGGAGAAAAGATGGGAGGCGACGATGGCGATTTGTTCGGCGGCGGGAAGATTGAATTCGGGTTCGAGGTCACTCACGCGGAGGTGGGCGTATTCGAGAACGCGGCGCCAGGTGATGTCGGGGCCGAGAAGGCCGAGTAGTTCTTCGCAGCGTGTGGGGGTGATGAGGAAGAGCTTGGATTTTTTTTCGCCGGGGCCGCGCTGGAGGGAGAGGAAATGGAAATCGCTGAGGGAACGGAGGTGAGAGAATTGGCCGGCGTGCAGGCGAGCGTGGCGTTCGAGGTGAGTTTTGATTTTGCCGGCTTGCTCGAAATTTAAATCCGTGGCGGATTGGCGCATCTGGGTTTCGCAGGTTTTGCAGTAATCGGCGGGATGGAGGAGCGCGGCGATGCTGCGGTGAATTATTTCGTGGTAATGCTCGATGGGAACGGTGCCATCGCAGGGGGCGGCGCAGCGGCCCATCTCTTTGTAAGCACATGCCCGACCATGCGGTGATTCCAACAGGACATTGTAGTAGCGGCAAAGATCGAAGGTGTCTTCGATCATTTCGATCAGGCGGCCGGCGGAGTCTTTGTCTTTGATGGGGCCGATCAGAATCGGAGTGGTTTGACGCGTAGTATGGGCGTCTTGCCCATGTTCTGGAGCGTTAAACATGGGCGAGACACCCATGCTACGTTGTGAATCAAAAAGCACCGAGGCGGGATCGTTGGTCTTGGTGAAACGTGGAAATGGAGCGGTGGGGTCGATGTGGAGGAACCAGGCTTCTTTGAAGGCGAGCATGCCGCGATAGGTTTGGGGGAAAATCTGGCGGGCGAGAGCCAGATAAACCAAGTCGGCTTCGAATGCGGAATCGACTCGGCACCAGGAAATTTTGCGCACGAGATCGCGATAGCCGACGCGCTTGGTGGGGCCGATCTGCTCATTTTCACCGAGGCGGCGCTGCAAACTGGCGCGGAGATTTTTTACGCAGAGCAGTTGAACCGGAGCCCCCTGCTCATCGCTCATGAGATAGACGACCCATTTGGCGGGGACTTTCGCCAGGAGCGCCGTGAAATCTTCGGCGGGGTCAAAAATGATTTGCGAATCGAGATTCATTGCACAGGGAAATTCTAAGCAGCCCGGTGGTATTTTATAGCACACCAATTAATTTTCGCGCGATTCGGCGAACAGCGCGGTGCTGCGCACGCGCCGCTAAATATTGTATGGGATGTATTTGGCGGCGTGTACGCGGCACCGCGCTGAGGGGAATTGAAGCTCGGGAGATAAACTGCGTGAGAAGATTCTCGTCACATCTGCCGATTGCCAAATGATTCTAAACTTGCATTGGCGCGAATTCCGTGGACATACTTTATCTCGGTCCATAGCAGGGCCATGAAGAAGATGCACATACACCAGGCAGATACGCAAAATTGTTTCCATAGCAGTTCTGCATGCCTGAAATAACCGCCGCCGGGCGGCAAGATCGTGCCGAGCAACATGATCAACGCTGCGATCAGCAATGGCCATTTTTTCAGGGCTGCATCGCCATGGATCAGCAAAACCGCGACACCGGCATTCACTGCCAATAGCGAATATAGATGGGCCGACGTGGTATACGGCGAAAACATCAGCGCCAGCAGAATGATCGCTAACCATTCGATGCCGAAAAGGGCGCGATAGGGTTGCAGCATCTGCTCCGAGACTCGCGGCCAATGGAATAATTCCAATTTATTTTTGCGATAGAGGATCACGATGAAAAGCAGAAACAGCATCGCAATCCCCGCAGCGATGGTCATCGCCGCTGATTCTGGAAGACCCGTGGCTTGGCCGATAATACTGGGAATCGAAACACTCTTGTCGCTTGTGAAAGGATTCATGTTGGCTGATCCGGTCCTAGTCGCGTGGAAACCCAGCAAGTTGGCAATGCCGGAGTACGATTGCGATAGTGCAGCAAGATTTTTTGACCACCCCATGGATATTGCCGGCAGGAAGGCAAAAAAGAATATCGATATCACGAATGCGCACAACATTGACCAGCGTCGTCGGATAATCAGGTAAGGAATAAAGACGATTGGGAGATATTTAATATTGAAAGCAAGGCCGAGCGCCATGCCAGCCAGGATCGGATGCCGATCCGCCCAGCGCAGCGCCAGCACAAACATCAATAGCATCCAGATATTAGTTTCCCATTCATCAAACTCCGTGCGTATGTGGCCAATGCTGAGCCACGCTGCGATCAAGGCCACTTGCACAATCCCGTAAAGCGTGGCGCGGCCGGTTAGCCTGAGCAGCAATTCCTCAGCGATAATTTTTAATGTAAGAAGTGCCGCGATTGTATTGGCGGCGAGCATGAGGAGGGCCGCCCAATGCAGCGACATCCAGCCCAATGGCTGGGCAAGAAAAGCAATCAGCGGCGGATAGACGTAGTCACCGGAGCCGGATCGATAGATATCTCGCCCGTGCGCCAGAGCAATTCCTGCATTGCGAAAGGTGGGTAGATTCCCAGCGCGCGGTGATTCGCGAAAAATCCTTCTTACGCAATTAATTACCGCGCATAGAAAAGGGACCAATGCTATCGCACACAACACCCATACCGATGAATACCAATGGTTCCGCGCAGGCGCACTGCGAATATTCTTCAATTACTCTCCTGTCGACCCCAAACGAGATTTCTCGGGATATTAACAGGTCTTTATTACGGGAAGATGATGCGCTTGCGAGAAGCTCCAATGTGATTTCGTTTGGAGCGCCTAGAGCGAGGTTTGGAACAATTCATTCAATACGAAATTTCAGAATCCGTGATTTTCATGTGCGCGGGAATCGTGCCGTAACCTGCAATAGTCGCTTCAATTGCCCTGTCCATTTCACCCGGCAGGTTTTAAATCTTTGAGCGCCGGGTCTTGTTCGATGGTAGTGAGCAATTTGCGCGTGACCTGATCGTCGATCTCCGAAGCGCGGCGGATTTCCACGGGATAGCGCAGGAGAAATTCCAGATGATCGCCGACGAAACGCAGGCGGCCTTCGGGGTGCGGGGCTTGCAGCGGCACGTGCAGAGTGCCCGAGGTAGCAGCGTGGTGCTGGCGCTCGATGGTGTCCTTGTAAGTGGCAAAAACTTCGTTCACCGCAGCGAGCAGCTTCTGTTCAGCGATGTGGTAATCGATATTGGGACTCATCGCGAAGGTTTGCTCATGCCAGGCGTAATCGGCGCCGGGGAGTTGTTTAAAGAAGGCGGAAGATTGAAAAAGCACTGAGTTGGAGAAGACAACGATTCGGCCCGTGGGATTCAGATTGCTATCTTCGCCCTTGAGCTCCATGAGGTAGAGCCGGAACAGGCCGATCTCGACGACATCGCCGGTCACGCCGCCGATGGTAACGCGGTCGCCGACACGCACACCGAATCGGCCGATGAAAAAGAAATAGGCGACGCCGGACAAAATCACGGTCTGCAATGCCACCGCGATGCCGGCGGTAATGAGACCGGCAAAGGTCGCCAATTGAGAAATTTCCGTAGCGACCGTCGCGATAATAATGATGAGAATGAAAATGCCGACGACAATACGGCGAACGAGCATCAATTGGCGCCGACGGCGCAAGTCATGGACATAACGGAAGGTGGCGCGGCGCCAGAATTCGGAAAGGACAAAGACAAGGATGATCGTGCCGACCATGCCGCCGAGTTTCCAGAGCAGCGCGGTCATAATCTGGCTATAGGCCGCCTGCACTGCGGTATGCCAATCAACCAAATCCTGATGCGATGTATCGAGCATCGCTTTGGCTTCGGCCAGCGGCACGCTTGCACCGGAGATCTCATGAAAGCGCGTGGCCAGATCGGTAATCTGTTTGCTTTCTGCTTCGGCCTGGGCAGCGGATTCGCTGGGCTGCGTGGCTGAAGCAATATCGCCACGCCTGACAGCATCGATTATCGAAGCCCTCAGCGGCTGGCGAAGCTGGTCCGCCTGATCGGCAAGCTGTTGCGACTGAGCGATCAGATTATCGATCTGCTTGAGTCGATTGGCCAATGCGAAAGCCTGATCAATTTGCGAAAAGACGCCGGCGCTCTCCGCATCGAAAGTGGGTTGGGCGACCGTGCCAGCGGGGGCCTTTTCGTGAAGTTCGGGAACGGATTGGTCAATGGCATTGACCTTGTCGGTCAGCGAGGCGCTCAGACCCGTGTCGGCATTGTTCAAAAATTTGGCGTAGCTGGTGAGGGTATCATGCTCGGTACTGGCCAGGACGATTTCGGCGTTATATTTGTCGCGCAGGGCGAGCAATGAGGCGCGGGCAGAGCCCGTCGCATTGGGAAGCTGAGTATCGATCTGGGTGAGCTGAGCTTTGGCGGTAGCGATGCGAGTCAGGGCTTGCTCGGTAAGAAGCTTGATACGGGCCGCTGGAGAGGTCGCGGGAGGCGCTTGCCTGGCGGTGGCGTCGATAATGGGGGCCTGGGCATGGGCAAACTGGAATTCGAGGTTCAGAGCCTGCAGTGCATGCTGGCGGGCGAATTGGCGCACGACGATCTCACGCGTGCTGGCGGGCTTATCCTGCATGATATCGATCTGGCGGAACCAGTCGATGGAACGACCCAGCAGCGGCAGAATGCCACCTGATTTATCTCCCGCAGCAGGTGCGGCAAAGGCAATTGCTACCAGGCTCAGCGCGATAAAGAGACTCAGCGCGGGAAATCTCCAGGACATTCGGGAACGTTTGTGCATTGATTACACCTTAATGGAATTGCTCACTGCGCCCAAGTGGGGGCAAAAAACTGGGCGAGTTGTCTGTCGGCGATGTCTGTCGTACTATTTTTCCATGAACGTTTTAGTCGCCGGCGGCGCCGGATATATTGGATCACACACGGTTAAACGGCTCAAAGAATCAGGGCATAGGCCAGTCATCTATGACAACCTTTCACGAGGCCACGAGGCCGTGGCGGAGATTCTAGGCGTGCCGGCGGTATTTGCGGATTTAAATAATGCCGAGACGCTGCGGCGCACGCTGAAAGAACACGCGATTGATACGGTCATGCACTTCGCGGCCTATGCGTATGTCGGGGAGAGCGTCGACCAGCCGCTGATGTATTACCAGAACAATGTGGCCACCACGATCGCGGTGCTGCAATGCATGGAAGAGTGCGGCGTGAATCGATTTGTCTTTTCATCCACCTGCGCAACTTACGGCGACCCGGACAAAATCCCCATCACTGAAAGTGAAAAGCAAGCCCCCGTTTCACCCTATGGCCGATCCAAATTGATGGTCGAGCACATCCTCAAGGATTATGCGGCTGCAAATAAGAAATTCGCATTTGCGGCGCTGCGATATTTCAACGCCAGCGGATGCGCGGCCGACGGAACGCTGGGAGAAGATCATGATCCGGAAACGCATCTGATTCCTGTCGTACTGCAGGCGATCATGGGGTTGCGCGACAAGCTCACCGTATTCGGCACGGATTACCCCACGCCGGACGGCACCAACGTGCGCGACTACATTCATGTGGACGACCTGGCTGACGCGCACATCCTGGCGATGCAAAAACTGAAAGACGGCGAGCAGATGTTCCTGAACCTGGGCACGGGCAGAGGATTCAGCGTCAAGGAAATCATCGCTACCGCTGAAAAAGTCACCGGGAAAAAAGTCCCGGTGACCTTCGGCCCGCGCCGCTCTGGGGACGCGATTGCACTCTACGCTGATCCGAGAAAGGCGAAGGAAACTCTCGGGTGGGAAGCGAAATACAAGGAGCCGGAGGCAATCATCCGCTCGGCGTGGAATTGGTTCAGTAAACATCCACAAGGATATAAGAAATAGGCGAAATCCATGGCGTGCAAATGGCGTCTAGATATGGGACAAATCGAAGTCGTTGATGACGATTTGGCTCAGGTCCTGCGCAAGAAGACGTTGACGGAACGCTTAGCAATGGCATTTGAGGCAAACCGGACCATTCGATCGGTACTCGAAGCCGCGATTGCAGAGCAGCATCCCGAATGGTCGCGCCAGCAAATTCTTCAAGCGGTTGCTCGGAGGATGCTTG
>DASXDR010000158.1:0-11288 GCA_036490535.1 Tepidisphaeraceae bacterium
TTCCCTTGTCCCTTGCCGCCTTGTCCCTTGTCCCTGTATTCCTCATGGTCCTGTCACCTGCGGCAGATTTAACATAGGTATGCCGATCCGCACGGCTGAATCTGAATTGCTTCCTAACTGCAGCGATGCGCGTACATTCGCCAGGTAATAGTTGTAAGTCGTCGCATTGGGCGTGGTATAGCTTCCGTAGATATAGCAATAGAGGCCTTGCCCACCGCCGCCCGTGGACCAACTGGAACCGCTGTTGGTTGAAGCCGCTGGCGAGAGCGAAGTAGCCAGTGAAGATTGGTACTGAATATCCGCCGGCGGACACGAACTCGATCCGATGATGATGCCGAGAATATTCAAAAGCGAGTACGTTGCGTTGCTCACCCACTGAAACGTCAATGCGGTCTGCTCTCCGGCTGGCACGCTCACCGGGCTGGTGAAATTCACCGTTGTCCATCCCACGCTTCCAGGCAGCGAACTCCCATTGATTGTTGCCTGCTCAAGTATCTGAGATCCGGGGACCGCTCCATAACTCGGCCTGATCTGCACATAGAACTGTCCGCCAGGAGATACATCCTGGCATGCTTTAAATTTCACGCTGGTAATCTTGTATGACGTCGCATTGCTCGGCAGGCTCGGATTAAACGCCTGGGCGATCCACAGATTACTTGCCAATCCCGCGGTGGCCGTCAGCAGTGAGGTATTGTCGTAGGAATAGAGCGTTGACGTTGCCGAAGTGGAATAAGTTGTTGGAGAGGCTACGACTTTTTTATCAAAGAGCAGCGAAAATGCGTTAACGCTGGTGACGAGATTGACGGCTGGATCAGAGTTGTATTGCCGCGTGAGTGGATCACCCACCACGCCATCCCATGAATAACAGATTGTTTCCGGCGAGCTATCGCTTCCTCTCGCCGCCACGGTAAACGTGATCGACGTGGAAGTCATCGCCGTGATCGTCCTGGCATAACTCAAATCGGCGGCTAATTGAGAAAGCCCTCGCTGCGAATTGCCGGTGGAATACGTCGGGCTGCTCGAGCTCGGCACGGAGTGTCCGGCAATTCGAATCGCGGATTGCCCAGCGAGCATCAATACCGACAGAATCACCATCGCCAGGACCATTTCGACGAGTGTGAAAGCCAAAGTGGAACGCTGAACGATGAACCGTGAATGTTGAAGCGGAAGAAATGAAGAACGCTTCGCCTCCGCACGGCTTGTTATCAATCGAATTGTACGATTCTGTATTCGCATTTTTTCATCGTTCATTGCACGCTCACTGCTCCATCATCGGCGCTGACGGAGATGGTTTTGGTAAAGCTGCCACAGGTCAATACGACAGAGCCGGCGCTGCTGGGAGAACCGTAACCGTCGAAGGTCAAAGTGGTGGCGCTATTGAATGACGCACTACTGAGCGTCGATTTATAGGGATTGTTCAGGAGATTCACGCTGTAGGTTTGCGTTGGCATGTCGGGGTCGGCTACGCCATTAAGCGTGTAAGCGGAAGAAGTCGTATTGAATGAAACCGATACGCTGGTGCTGGTGGAGCGCGCCAGTGTGCGCGCCCAGTTCAAATCACCCGACAATCGCCGCGCCGCCATGTCGACCCGATAATGAGCGATTGATTCGGCATATCGAGGTGCTGCGATCGCGGTGAAAATCACCATGATCACCATACACATCACCATCTCGACTACGGTGAAGCCCGACCGCTGTGAATTCTGGTTTACGCGCGCGCCACGAAAGCCGAGCCGTCCCCGGCCCGGGATTTCGGGGCGAGGACACCCCGGCTCTGCAAGGTACGCAGTCAACTTGGAATGCACGCAAATCATCTCTTATGCGCATCGTCCAAAGATGCACGGAGCTTGATGGGCGTTACCAGCTTACGTCCAAGAAAATCAGCGATGTAATTCCAGTGGGCGGCTGCGACGCAATGTCATAGAATACAGCCAAGCGCACCTGTGAAACTGCGCAGAATACAAAATGGCAAAACGCGATTACTACGAAGTCCTGGGCATCAGCAAAAAAGCTTCCGCTGATGAAATCAAAAAAGCCCACCGCAAGCTCGTTCGGCAATACCACCCGGACGTCAACAAGAACAACAAGCAGGCGGAGGAAAAGTTCAAGGAAGTGCAGGAAGCCTACGACGCGCTATCCGATCCTACCAAGCGCGCCAATTACGATCAGTTCGGGCATGCGGGCGTCGGGGCTGATCCGGGCGATCCTTTCCGGCGCGCGCAGGCTGCTGGTAGGACTGGGGGGGCTCGCACGCAGTGGCGCGCGGGGCCGAATGTAAGCGTCGAAGATTTTGATATGAGCGGCGCCGGCGGGTTTGGCGATATCTTCGAGCAATTATTCGGCGGTGCTGGTCGGGCGGGAGGGCGCGGCCGGGGTCGCCAGGCTGCGCCGCCGCCGCCACCGCAGCGCGGCGCTGACATGGAACATGAAGTTACGCTCACCTTCATGCAGGCGGTGCGCGGTGTTACGCTGCCATTGCAAATCGATCGCGACGGCCAGCGCGAAACCATCGAAATCAAAATTCCCGCCGGCGTGAACGATGGCTCGCGCATTCGCATCAAGGGCCGTGGCCAGGGCGCTCTCGGTAGTGCCGGCGATCTTTACATCATCACGCGCGTGCTTCCCCATGATTACTTCCGCCGCGACGGGCTCGATATTTTCGTCGATCTGCCGATCAGCGTTTATGACGCGTTGCTCGGCGCGAAGGCGGATGTTCCCACGCTGGATGGAGCGATGGTGCAGATGACTATCCCGCCCGGCACCAACAGCGGGGCCAAATTGCGTTTGAAAGGGCGTGGTATTGAGCGCGGGGACGAAAAAGGCGACCAGTTTGTCACGATCAAAATTCTGCTTCCTAAAGACCTCGATGCCGAGGATCAGGAAACCATCCGCAAACTCGCCAGCAAGCATCCCGTAGACGTCAAAGCCGCCACGAAATGGTAGTTTATCACCGCCGGTGGCACTTTAGTGCCACTGTAAAAAAAGATGTATCTCCCCGGCCGCAAACTTCACTGGTCAGTCCTGGGCTTCCTCTTCGTCTTCGTTCTAGTTCTGCTTTTAGTGGGCTGGTTCTACCTGATCCCCGCCGCTCGCGCTATGGAGAATGCCGATCCGCAGCAGCGCGTCTATCTTCGCGATACGTCTAAACTGTTGCTCGCCGTCGTGTTGATCCTTCTCGGCAGCATCCTGGTTCTTTGCTTCCGCATCGGCCAATTTTTTCTGCCTCGTCCACCCGCCAAGCGTGTACGAACAAATTATGTTGATGCCTGGGCCGAAGCCGGAAAACGTATGCAATTGCCCGATGAAGACGGAGAATCTCCGAGCAAAAATTAGCCCTGTTTCTTTTCGCGCTGCGTTGAAGTGTGAGCGGTATGGCTCGTGGGCCGACGATAATTCCGCAAATCGACATTCTTAAAGAAATCAATCGTCTTCCGCAGGCCGTCGTGCAATGAAACTCTCGGTTCCCAATTGAGCTTCGCTTTCGCCAGCGAGATATCCGGCCTGCGCTGGCTCGGATCATCCGATGGTCGCGGCAGATGAACGATCTTGCTTTTTGATCCCGTCATCTCCAGGACAATTTCCGCGAGCTGTTTCATCGTGAATTCACCGGGATTGCCGAGATTCACCGGGCCATGGAAATCATCCGTGCTGTTCATCATCCCCATCATTCCATCAATCAAATTGTCCACGTAACAGAAGGACCTTGTCTGAAGCCCGTCGCCATAGAGCGTGAGATCCTGGCCGGTGATCGCCTGAATAATAAAATTGGTGACCACTCGCCCATCGTACGGATGCATACGCGGGCCATACGTGTTGAAGATGCGAATGACCTTGATGTTCACTTTCTCGTCGCGCAGATAATCGAAGAACAACGTCTCGGCGCAGCGCTTGCCTTCGTCGTAGCAGGAGCGCACGCCAATTGGATTCACATTGCCCCAGTAGCTTTCCGGCTGAGGGTGCACCTTGGGCTCGCCATAGATTTCGCTCGTGGAAGCCTGCAAAATTTTCGCCTTGGTCCGGCGCGCGAGGCCCAGCAGATTGATCGAGCCGATCACTGACGTCTTCATCGTCTTAACCGGATTAAACTGATAATGCGGCGGCGAAGCTGGACAAGCGAGGTTATAAATCTCTTCTACTTCCAGAAAAATCGGATGCACGATGTCGTGCCGGATAAATTCAAAATTCGACTTATCCAGAAGATGCGCAATATTGGATTTCTGGCTGGTGAAAAGATTATCCAGGCAGATCACATCGTGCCCCTGAGCCACCAGCCGATCGCACAAATGCGACCCGAGAAACCCCGCCCCGCCCGTCACCAGAATGCGCTTAAATGAAAGTGCCATCAATTTCCCATCTTCTAATTCAGGCTAGTCACTTCAGTGGCCAGCGCATTTTATTCAATCCATGAATCCAAATCGCACGATCGTCAAAATCGCTTTGATCCCATCTTTCCAGGTAATTTTCTTACCTTCTTCATAGGACCGTCCATGATACGCAATGCCGACCTCGTAAATCCTCAGGGCCGGCCTGATTTTGGCGATCTTCGCGGTAATTTCCGGCTCAAAACCAAAGCGATTGCATTTAATCGTAACCCGATCCAATACGCTTTTCCGGAAAACCTTATAACACACTTCCATATCGGTCAGATTCAGGTTGGTGAACATATTGGACAGGGCAGTAAGGCCCTTATTTCCCAGGGTGTGCCAGAAATAAAGCACCCGGTGCGGTTCGCCGATAAAGCGCGAGCCATAAACCACGTCGGCTTTGTCGTCGAGAATCGGCTGAATCAACTTGGGGTAATCCTGCGGATCATATTCCAGGTCCGCATCCTGAATGAGCACGAGGTCGCCGGTGGCATGTTTAAAGCCATCACGCAACGCCGCGCCTTTGCCTTCATTCACGGATTTATGGAATACGCGAATATCGCTGGCGGGAAAAAGTTGAGGTAATTCATCCAATTTGGCAGCAGTGCCATCTTTGGAGCAATCGTTTACACAGATAATCTGGCGATTCAAACCGTTAGGCAGAGGGGCGGCGACAACCATGCCAATCAGGTGCTGAATCGTTTTTTCTTCGTTATAGACGGGCACAACAATTGAAACAGTCTTAGCGCGAGCGGTGGGCGGAATGGGCGGCGTCTGGCTCATAGAGGGCTTTCAATCCATGGAAACGGTTCAAGCTTCCCTGCCGAAAGTTAATCCTCCTTAGAATCACATTCAAGTTAACCAATGATTTTCGAGCGTGCTGATAATAGAATGGGGGCATGAAATGCTGCCGGGCGAATTGGGTTTTGCTGGTTATCGCACTTGTGACTGGCAGCATTGCGTGCAGGGGGGCAGAACCAGTACAGGAGACAGTGCCGCCGGCGGATGCACAGTGGACAATTTTGTGCGAAGCGTATACCGGGTCGAATCACCAATACGAAGCGCATCAGGCCAAAGATTTCTGGGCCAGCAAGACGAATTTTCCGGGCTTTTACGTGATTCATCAGCAGGATCAGAGCACCCTATATTACGGCTACTATCGCACGATCAATGATCCCAAGGATCGCAAGGAATCCGAGCGAGCGCAGGATGATCGCCAGCGGCTGATGTCCTTGGTGGATTCCAACGGGGAACGACCGTTTCTGGGCTGCCTTTTTGTCGAATTGGTCCCCAAGGATCCCCCGGCCCCTGCGGAATGGAATTTAGCCAATGCCAAAGGGCACTGGAGCCTCCAAGTGGCAGTGTATGAAGACGATCCGCGCCGCAAGCAATACGCGGTGGATGCCGTGCGCGACATGCGGGCCCATGGGATCAAGGATGCCTATTTTTTTCATGGGGCGACGGCGTCGAGTGTCTGTATCGGTGCGTGGCCTGATGAAGCGGTGAAGGTGGATCAGCCAGAAAACTCCGATCCGAATCAACCCGTGCTAGTGACCAATCAACTCGGCATGGCGGGCGATCTCTATTTGAAATCGACCGGGCAGAAGGTGCAGCAGATCACACCGCATGTCGAGGTACTCGATCCGAAATTGAAAGCGGAGATGACGGAGTATCCGTACGAAGCGATCAATGGCGACATGGAAGTTCGCGACGGCAACGGAAAGCTGGTGAAGGCAGCGACGCCGAGTTATCTCGTGGAGATTCCGCACGATCAGGCGAGTGATGCGGGAACGACAGATAGCGCCAGCGATGCGAATGCGAATACCAATACGCAGTTGCCCCCCGCGTTTGTGCCGCCGCCCCCGCCGCCGACTGATTCGACAACCGGCGGCCTTCGCTCAATGGATTCCAAATAATCATGCGCATCCTTATTGCCACAACCAACGCGGGCAAGCTGCGCGAATTTCAACAGATGCTGGGAGACCAATTCGCGCTAATGGATTTATCCGCATTCCCACAAGTAGACGAAGTTGAAGAGACCGGCAAAACCTTTGCCGAAAACGCGGCGTTGAAAGCCATCGGCTATGCCAAACAAACCTCACAATGGACCATAGCAGACGATAGCGGCCTCTGCGTCGATGCGCTGGCCGGATCGCCCGGAATCTTCAGCGCCCGCTGGGCACAACGGCATGGACGAGACAAAGGCGATCAAAGCAATAACGAATTACTTTTAGAGCAGATGCACAATGTGGCGGATGAGGCGCGCGGGGCGAAATTTGTTTGTGCATTGGCGTTGAGCGATCCAAGTGGAAAGATTGTGCTCACGACGGATGATTTTGTTCCGGGAAGAATTTTGCGCGAGCCGCGCGGAAAAAATGGCTTTGGATATGATCCACTTTTCTTCGTTCCCGAGCTAAATCGAACTGCGGCAGAGCTTTTGCCAGAGGAAAAATCGCGAGTGAGCCATCGCGGCCGAGCGCTACGGAAAATGCGCGGGTTGTTGGAATCGCTATAGAGGTTCATTTTCAAATGATCCAAGTGGGCGGCTTTAGGCGCCCGATTTTTTTGTTCGTGGGCTTGCCCCTTCCGCCATGTCCCTTGTCCCGGATTTAAGGTATTTTCACAGGCAATGGCGTTTCAGATTATTCAGATTATTTATTGGCTGACGCTTTCCACGTGGTTTGGCGGGGTGTTGTTTTTCTTTATTTTGGCGCCGGTGATTTTTAAAACAATTCGTGAGGCGAATCCGGTCTTGCCGGGGGTGTTGTCGGTGAATCTGGAATCAGCCCATGCGAATCTGCTGGCCGAATCGATTCTGGGCAATGCGCTGGCGCTGCTGGGATACGTGCAGATTGGAGCGGGAATAGTTTTGATCCTGATAGGGATCGCCCAGTTTTTTGTGATTGATTTGAGTGATCGGAACCTGCTGGGGGCGATTCTGCGGATAAGTTTGATCGTGGCGGCAACGGCGATTGCAGCAGTAGATCGATTCATATTTCGCCCACGCTTATTCCGCTTTCGCAATGAATATGTCGAGCATGCGGATGACCCAGACCTGGCCAAGACCGCGCGGGAAAATTTTGATCGGGAATACAATCGCAGCGAAATGACGCTGCGGATTATTTGGGTGATTCTGCTGGCGGTGGTGCTGTATAGCGCCAATATTTTCCCCGCCAGCGTGTCACTTTCCCGCCCGGCAGCGGCGGCAACACCATGAGTGTTTCACCCGCGACAATTCTGCCCAAAGCGTTAGCCGAGCGCAAAGCACGCGTGGGGAAGATATTGCCCATTCTGAAAAAGACTTATCCCGATGCCAAATGCAGCCTGAATTATTCCAATCCGCTGCAATTGCTGGTGGCGACGATTCTCTCAGCCCAATGCACGGATGAGCGCGTGAATCTGGTGACGAAGGATTTGTTTCGGAAATATAAATCCGCAGCGGATTACGCGGGGGCGCCGCTGGAAGTTTTGGAGAAGGAGGTTCAGTCGACCGGGTTTTATCGCAATAAAGCCAAGAGCCTGCGGGCGATGGCGACGGCTCTGGTGGAGCAGCACAAAGGCCAAGTGCCGCGGACGATGGAGGAACTAACCAACTTGGCTGGCGTGGGAAGGAAGACGGCCAATGTCGTGCTGGGCAACGCGTATGACATCAGCGTGGGCGTCGTGGTTGATACGCATGTGACGCGCGTTTCCAATCGGCTCGGGTTGACCGATCATGCCAGCGATGCGGTGAAAATCGAGCAGGATTTGATGGCGATTATTCCGAAAAAAGATTGGACGCTCTGGTCGCACTTGTTGATTCATCATGGTCGGGCGATTTGCCAGGCGCGACGACCCAAGTGTGAGGAATGTCCGCTATTGGCGTATTGCCCGGCGGGGAAAGAGTTCATGAAAGAATACAGGGCGAAAAAGTGAGGGACGAAAATTTAGGGGACATCCCGCAACTTCGCTGCGGCGTGGCGCTGGGTGAGAGACAGTTCGCGTTGGAGCCAAAGCCACCAACCGAGTGTGCAACAGACTAACAGCGTTAATACAAGGGGCTCCCACGGGAGAGTTTCCATGCCGAGGAATCTCAGGCCGCGACGGAATTGGAACATTTGATTGGCCAGGGTAGCGCGTCCTGCGGTGAGAGGATCGGCGGGATAATCACCACTGGCGGTATGAATAAATGTGAAGACGCGCCCTTCCAGGCCCAGGTGGAGCATGAGCCAGCAGGCGTCAATAAAAACGCCGATCCACCAGGTTCGCCGCAGCCAGCGCGGCATGCGAGCACTTTGCGCCGCCAGCCATGCCAATGCGATCCATACTACTGGTTGTAAAATGACATGCGCGACTCCACCCAGGTAATAGCTGGGTGGAGTACAGACCAGGAGGCCACCCAAATAAATCCATACGAACATCACTATCCAGAATTTTTTGTGCGCAGTTTTCTGCTTGCGAAACAATAACCAGATCATCGCCACCGAGCCGCCCGTTCCAAGAGATAAAAGCAGGGATGGCTCATAGATCAGAAAGCCCACATCGTGGCATTTACTCCAGAACCATTCCGGCGATCGCAGCATCTCCATGGTGAGTGAGGGACGAAGAATCGTGCGCGGCACAAGAGAATAAGCGGCGTTGAGACCAAAATTCTTGAGAAGCGAAGCCGTCGAATTGCGTTCCGCTTCAATCACGGTGGTGGTGCTGCCTGTGGTGCCGTGCAGGCCATAGGTCGCCACGGACCATCCAACCCACGTGAGCATCAGCAATGCACAAATCGCCCAGGTAATGACGATGCGCCGCCACTGTTGGCGGTGAAAAACCAGATCGTGCAAAGCGATATAAACAGCAACCACGGCAACGGAATAATGCACGATGCATCCGGCGGCGAGCATAAGTAATGAAAAAATGCTGAACGCTGAACGCTGAACGCTGAATTCTGTCTCGTCTCTCAGGAAGCGCCAGTAAAACCAGATGCCTAAGAGGGCATAGAAGGTGCTGTAAAGTTTGGTCCAAGGGTAAGTCGCGTTTTGAACGAACCAGGGGCTGAGCGCGAGCAAGGCAGCGATCAAGCGCGGCACGTTTTTTCCTCCCCAATCAACGGCCAACGCTGCGATCGGCAGATAAATCACCGTATTAAAAAAAGCGGCTGCAGTCTGGAAAAACTCATAGGATGAACCCACCTGTCCCAGAAAGAGAGCTTCGATGAGATTCATCATGGGCGGGCGCGCGGGGATGGCGTAATCGCCATAGACTTTGGCCGCGGCAGGCCAGTGCTGCAGGAAAAATAACGCGCGGTCGTAATGCTCCTGCCAATCTCCAATCCAGATTGCGAAGTGGCGGATTTCGAGATTGGCCAGAAGAATCCAGAGTTCGAGAAAAAGCCAGCCGAGCAGCATTTGGCGGGTGGTTGGATCGCGCCACCAGCGGCGCAGTTCTTTTGTTTCACATAACAGAGCGATCAGACAAATGGCGGTAATGGCGTATCCCCATTGCCAGGAAATGCCAAGCAAATAGATCGCGCCGGCGGCGAGATAGAGGAGGATGCCACTAATCCCGACCGTAGCAGCGAGAACCAATTTCGTCTCTGAAAAATATCGTCTGGCGATGCTGATGCCGGCTCCGAGTGAGCAAATAGCCATCGCCAAAAAGAGATAAACCAGCCTCAGCCAAAGCATTAGAGCGAAGTTTATCGAACCGCTTGCGAGATGGCGAATTCACCCCTAAACTCCCCGGTATTATGGCACTCAATTATAACGAACTGCTCGGCTCAGATGCCGACAAATTGCTCAAGTACGAAGCCAAGGGTTTTCCCAAGTCCGCGATTCATCTTCCGGGCGGGGATTTTATCGACCGGGTGGTTGCCCACTCCGATCGCACGGTTCCGGTACTTCGAAATTTTAGCCAGATTCTCAATACGGGCCGCCTCGCTGGCACCGGTTATGTTTCGATCCTGCCTGTCGATCAGGGGATCGAACACTCCGCCGGCGCGAGCTTCGCACCCAATCCGATCTATTTCGATCCGGAAAACATCGTGAAGCTGGCCATCGAGGGCGGCTGCAACTGCGTCGCCTCGACGCTGGGCGTGCTGGGCATGGTAGCTCGCAAATACGCTCACAAAATCCCCTTTATGCTCAAGATCAACCACAATCCGCTGTTCATTTTGCCGGAGAAGTTTGATCAGATCATGTTCGCCCAGGTGGAGCAGGCCTTCGACATGGGTGCTGTATCCGTCGGCGCCACCATCTATTTCGGCTCACCGGAGTCCGATCGCCAGATTATCGAAGTATCCAAAGCCTTCCGCCGCGCTCACGAGCTGGGCCTGGTGACCGTGCTTTGGTGCTACACCCGTAATAATGCATTCAAGGTGAATGGTGTCGATTACCACACCGCAGCCGACCTCACCGGCCAAGCCAATCACCTCGGCGTCACCATCGAAGCCGACATTATCAAACAAAAGCTCCCCACCAACAACGGCGGCTACAATGCCGTCAAGTTCGGCAAGACCAGCCCCAAAGTCTACACCGACCTGACCCCCGGCGATCATCCGATCGAGCTTTGCCGCTACCAGGTAGCGAACTGCTACATGGGTCGCGCCCCGCTGATTAACTCCGGCGGCGAATCCAAAGGCGCCAGCGACTTGGCCGACGCGGTCAAAACCGCCGTGATTAACAAGCGCTCCGGCGGCATGGGCCTGATCTCCGGCCGCAAGGCATTCCAACGCCCCATGAAAGAAGGCGTCGGCTTGCTGAACGCAATTCAGGATGTGTATCTGGATAAAGCCGTAACGATTGCGTAATGCCGCATTAGGCAGCCCGGACATTCAATTTGCGCCAAGCGCGGGTTTTTGAGAAGATGTCCTCGGTCAAGGAGGACACGTATGGTTCGACGTCACGAATTAACCGATTCCCAATGGGCGAAGATTGAGAATCTGTTGCCGGGCAA
>DASXDR010000070.1:0-9787 GCA_036490535.1 Tepidisphaeraceae bacterium
ATCCCTGCGAATACATCGCATGCCCCGCCTCATGCAACGTCCCGAAAAATGCATCGCCAAAATAATTTTCGTCGTAGCGCGTGGTGATGCGCGTATCTCCGGGAGCAATCCCCGTGGAAAACGGATGGACGGAGACATCCAAGCGGCCGCCTTCAAAATCAAATCCCACTGCTTTAGCTGCTTCCGTCGCCAATTTGTGCTGAAGATCAGTCGGATATTTTCTTTCCAGAATTTCCAGCGGAGCTTTTTTGCTGGAATTCCCGATCGCTGCGATTAATTCCACCAGAGGCCCGCGCAGTGAATCAAATACCCGCCGCAGATTGGCGGCCGTTTCGCGCGGCTCAAATTCATCCAGGAGAATGTCGTAGGCCTCCTGCTGAGCATTCTTCCGCAAATATCCAACTTGTTTCTTTTTCAAATCCAGAATCTTCGTCAGCCAAGGCGCGAATTCGGCGAAACTGCTCTTCTTTCTCGCCTCCACCCATGCATGCTGGGCCAGCACCTCCATCTTGGCCATCTCCTCCACCCATTCCCCCGGCAGCTTTACCGCTCGATCGTAATTCCTTCGCGTCTCCTGCACGTTTACGGCGAAATCGCTGTGGCGGTCGCGCATATTGTCAGACTGCTCACATTCACTGAGCCAATCACCGACGCTTTTGTCGGTGAAACGCGAATGGATCATGGTGGCCAGGAGTGCCATCTGCTCGGCCCGGCCTTCGGCTCCCTTGGGCGGCAATTGCGTCCTTTCATCCCATCCCAGCAGGGCGGAGACGCTTTTGAGCTTGCCAATTTCTTTCAAATGTGAAATTAACTGATCGTATGCTTTCATAATAACCCATGATAACATGAAGCTCTTATGTCCAAACTCGACGACGAATACAAAGAGAAGTTCCGCCCCAACACCGATGCTGACTTGGACAGCGAAATCGACGCTGCCCTGGGCGATCTGAATATCGATGAACTTGTCGAAACCCCGCGCAACACCGAATCCACCCCCGCTCCGAGCGGCATGCGCCACGGCAAAATCGTCCGCGTCGGCAGAGACGATGTCTTCGTCGATTTTGGCGGCAAATCGCAGGGCATCTGCTCCATCCTCGAATTCGAAGAAGAACCCCAGGTCGGGCAGGAAAAAGACTTCGCCGTCGAGAAATTCGATGCCCGCGAAGGCCTGCTCATTCTGCATGTGCGCGGCGCGGTCGCCCAGAATATCTCCTGGGAAAATCTCGACGTCGGCCAGGTGGTCGAAGGCACCGTTTCAGGAACCAACAAGGGCGGGCTCGAGCTCGATGTCAAAGGCATGCGCGCCTTCATGCCCTCCGGCCAGGTTGACGTCTTCCATGTCCCCGATCTCGAACAATTCAAGGGCCAAAAACTCCAGGCCGAAGTGCTCCAGTTCGATCGCCACGCCAAAAATCTGGTGCTCTCCCGCCGCAACATCATCGAGCGCCAGCGCGAGGAACAGAAGAAAAAGTTGATGGAAGAACTCGCCGAAGGCCAAATCCGCCGCGGCACGGTGCGCTCGGTCATGGATTACGGCGCCTTTGTCGATCTCGGTGGCGTGGATGGCCTGCTCCACGTCTCTGAAATGACCTTCCAGCGCGGCCGGCAATCCGCTGGCAGCTTCGTCAAAACCGGCGATGTCGTCGATGTGAAAATTCTCAAAATTGATCCCGAAACCGGCAAGCTTTCGCTTTCGCTGCGCCAGGCGCGCGGCATCGATCCCTGGGCCGATGCGGCGATCAAATACGCCGTCGGCACCAGCGTCACTGGCCGCGTCGCCAAAGTCGAAAACTTCGGCGCTTTCATCGAAGTCGAAGAAGGCGTCGAAGGCCTGCTGCCTGTTAGTGAGATTTCCTACCAGCGCGTCAAACATCCAAGCGATGTGCTGAAAGAAGGCGACACCCTCAAGCTCGTGGTTCTGAGCATCGACCCAGTCGCTCGCAAAATGAGCTTCAGCTTAAAACAGGCTGGCCCCGATCCCTGGAAGACTGTCAACGATCGCTACGCCACCGGCACTGTCGTCGATGGCAATGTCACCCGCACCGTTGATTTCGGCGCCTTCGTCGAACTCGAAGCCGGCCTTGAAGGGCTGATCCACATTTCCGAGCTTTCCGACCAGCGCAACCGCGCCGCCGGTGATCTTCTTAAACCCGGCCAGAGCGTGCGCGTGTTGATTCAGGAAATCGACAAGGAAGGCCGCCGAATGTCGCTCTCGTTAAAACGTGTCCGCGAATACGAAGCCGCGCCGTCGGCCACTCCAGCCGCCCCGGACGGCCCCAAGAAACCACGCCCCACGCTCCGAGGCGGGTTGGATTTTAACTACGGTAAAAACAAATAAACCATCCTATTATTTAGCGGCGGGTCCAAAGGACCGCGCTTTCTTCAGGTGCGTACCTGGCAAACGCGGTCCTTCGGACCCGCCGCTAAATATTGGCTTTTTTTCGACGTTCAGCGTTCATCGTTCAGCGTTTCCGCATTACAATACGAGTTATGTCCTCCGAACCCACTGCCACCAAACCCTCCGGCATTCCCGAAGGCCTCTGGCTCAAATGCCCAGGCTGCGAGGAAACCCTTTTCAAAAAAGCCGTCGAGGAAAATCTCAACGTTTGCCCGCAATGCCAGCATCATTTCCGCATTAATGCCGGCACCCGCATCGCGCAGATTGTCGATGAAGGCAGCTTCGAAGAGATGTTCACCGAGATCGAGCCAGCCGACCCTTTAAAATTCGTCGATAAAAAAGCTTACAAAGACCGCCTGCGTGCCGAGCAGCAAAAGACGGGCAATGCCGACGCAGTTCTTTGCGGCAAAGCCTTCATCAAAGGTCGTCCGATCATGCTCGCTGTGATGGATGGGGATTTCATGATGGGGTCGATGGGCTCTGTTGTCGGCGAAAAAATCACGCTCACTATCGAAACCGCTGTTGAACAAAAGCTTCCATTACTAATCGTCTCCTGCTCCGGCGGGGCGCGCATGCAGGAATCGACTCTCTCGCTGATGCAAATGGCCAAAACCAGCGCCGCCCTGGCTCGCCTGGACGATGCCGGCGGCCTGTTTATCTCTCTGCTTGCCGATCCCACTACCGGCGGCGTCACTGCATCTTTCGCCATGCTCGGCGATTTCATCATCGCTGAACCCAAAGCCTTAATTGGCTTTGCCGGGCCTCGCACAATCTATAACACCCTGAAAATTGAGCTCCCCGAAGGTTTCCAACGCTCCGAATTCCTCCAGGAACATGGGTTTATCGATTTTGTTGTTCACCGCAAAGATCTTCGCAGCGAGATCGCCCGCCTCGTTGATTTCTGCGGAAAGTAAACCTTTGCTGTCTACGCATATTTACAAAATGAAATATTCTTGCGTCCCGAGCGATCTATATTACACTTAAATCATATGAGCCAACGCCACATAATGCGGCTTGAACTTTCGCCCTTTGCGACAAAGCAGATCAGCGTCATTGCGCATCGCCAGGGAATGACCCAACTGAGCATGCTTTCGCGCCTGATCAAATGGTTTTCCGATCAACCCATCCAGGTGCAGGCCTCGATCATGGGACAATACCCCATCGATAATGACGACGACCTGATGATGATGATCGTCCGCCACATGTCCGGAGATCCGGATGCCTTCAAGGCAATTTCTTTCTCATCGAAAAAAGGGTAGAACTCCCTGCAGAATGAGAAGCCAGGAACCAGAAGCCGGTAGCCAGCAGAATTGCAACGCGCGAATTCTGGCTTCTGGCTCCTGGCTTCTGGCTTCTCTGTTTTCTTTATGAAATACGACCTAGCCATCCTCGGCTCAGGCCAAATGGCCGAAGCGATTCTGCGCGGCATCCTCAAAAGCGCCGCGATCCCTGCTCACAAAATTATTGCTTCTGATCCTACCGAAGCGCGCCGGCATCTTTTCGCCTCGCTCGGATTGCAGGTCACCGACACCAATACCCAGGCCGCCTCCGATGCGGAAACCATTCTCCTGGCCTGCAAGCCATATCAGATCGAGGATATTCTCTCTTCGCTTCGCACGATTATTTCCCCTGAATCGCTGGTGATCTCCATTGCCGCTGGCATTTCCATGCAAACCATCGGCGAAGCCCTTGGCTCGCAAAACCGCCGCATCATTCGCGCCATGCCCAATACGCCCATGTTGATCGGCGCTGGTGCGGTGGGAATCGCTGCGAATTCCGCCGCCACGCCGCAGGATGTCGCGACCGCCACCCGGATTTTCGAATCCGCTGCGATTGTTGTCGAAGTCAGCGAGCCGCAGATCGATATCGTCACCGCACTTTCCGGCTCCGGGCCGGCGTATTTTTTCCTTCTGGTCGAATGCATGATTCACGCCGCCGCCGAAATGGGACTCGACCCAGAGCTGGCGCGCCAGCTTGCCATCCAGACCTGTTTTGGCGCGGGCAAGCTTCTCTCAGAATCTTCCGATTCCCCTGAGCAACTTCGGAGCAAAGTCACCACTCCCAATGGCACCACGCACGCCGCCATCACCACGATGGAATCACATCAATTCCGCGACATCATTACCACCGCGATGAAAGCCGCTCAGACCCGCGCCATCGAGCTCGGGAAAAACGCGAGAAAATAAAAAATGAAGAATCCGATCAATTCCCCCGCCTTCACCAATCTTGGCCTTTTACTGGTGCGCATTCCGCTGGGCATTCTTTTCATCTGCGCGGGTTGGAACAAAATCCACGGCGGAATCAGCCATTTTGTTTCCTTCGCTTCCCCCCACCTTCCTGATTTCATGCCCAGCTACATTGGCAAAACATACTTGTATCTCTTTCCCATTTTCGAGCTCGGCATGGGTCTGCTCGTTCTGCTGGGGCTATGGACGCGACTGGCTGCTTTCATTCTTTCTCTCATGCTCATCTCCATCATCTGGGCTTTTTCTGGCATCCACGACAAAGTTTTTGCATTTCATCCCAATGTGATGTTCCTCGCTGTCGCGCTGCTTCTGTTCCTCGCCGGGGGCGGTAGTTTCACTCTCGATCGCATGATCAAAGCGGGCTCAAGTAGCAGTAAATCTACACAGCACTGATCCGCCTGCTAGCTCACCAAATCACTGTAATTTCCGAACATTTTGCGGCTTTGCAACGTATCAAACGTATCGTGAGTTCGCTGTTGTTTAGCGAATTCTTCTAAGCCGTCTTCCGGAGTTACACCCCATGCACGACATCGCTGAGTTTCCCATGCTCCAAGAAAATCTACGCGACATCTTCACGAACCCTTCGCTGGGGTCGATCAAGAGAAATGTTTCGCCCGGCCAGGTTCTTTGCGAACCGACGAGCCCGGCGGAGAATTTATACTTCATCGAGTCCGGCCAGGTCCGCGTCTATCAGGTTGCTCCTGATGGAAACGGCCGACTCAATGAAATCCTCGGCAGTGACGACTGGTTTGGAACACCAGCCCTCGCCGAGCATGCCCAGTACGGCAACCGTGTTGTTGCCGTCGGCCCGGTTGTTATTTGGGAAGTCCCCGCCAAGAGCCTGCTGCGTTTCCTCAACAATCAGCCCGTGGCCGCGGTCGAATTGATCAAGCAGCTCGCCGCCAAGCACGTGGCGCATATGGCGGAATCATCCGAATTGATTTTCGATGACTGCAACAGCCGCCTGCTCAAAACGCTGCTCCGTTTTTCAACGTCTTCCGCAGCGACTCCGATCGGCGATGAGAGCGTCGTGCTCCGTATCACGCACGAACAGCTTGCTCAGGCCATCGGCGCCGCCCGCGAAACCATCAGCCTCGCGCTGACTCAGCTTCGCAAGCAAAACCTTCTGCGCACCGGCCGCAATCAATTGTTCTTCAGCCCCCGCGTCCTGCAGAATTTCGCCACCAAAACGGATAAGGACGAGTAATTCCCTAGATCACGAATTTCAAGAACATCCGGAGCCCCGCATGAAATAATGCGGGGCTTCTTCTTTTTTCACTGCCAAACCTGCGTCCCTTGCGTCTTCTCGATCACTGCCGCTACCACACGATCGCGGCCGCCATTCTTAGCGCCGTAAAGCGCCTTATCTGCCTGCGCCACCAATTGATCGGCGCTGCTCGCCTGGTTAGTGACCAGCGACGCAATGCCCACCGACATGGTAATCCCCTGGCTTGATCGCAGCGCCGCCGCGGCTGCCTGAGCGAACTCTTCTCGAATACGCTGCGCGACGATCTCCGCTTCCTGGGCGCTGGCGCGCGGCAATAGCAGCACAAATTCATCGCCGCCATAGCGTGCCGCCACGTCCATCCGCCGCATGTTGGCACTGATGACCTTGCCCGCCAGTATGAGCAATTGATCGCCGACCTGGTGGCCATATTTATCATTGAGGCGTTTGTATTCGTCCAGGTCGATCATGACGCAGGCCAGATCGGCCTGGTAGCGCTGGCTCTCAGCGAACATCTGCTCCAGCACGCGCCCGAAATGTCGGCGGTTGTACAAGCTGGTCAGCGGGTCCGTCGCCGCCATCTGCTGCATGCGCGAGAGCGATTCTTCCAGCTGCAAGTTCTTGTCCTGCAACTGCGTCAGCGCCAGTTCCAGCTTGCGACGCAGGCTGAAATTTTCGCGCTGAATCTTGGCGATGGTCAGGTTCTTCTCGACCACCACGGGGATGGTAAAGAGATAATCGCCGAGCTTGACGATGTAATCCGCCGCTCCCTTGCGGATCGCTTCCACCGCGATCTGGCCGACGTTTTCGCCCGTCACCATGATCACCGGGGTATCGGTGCGCCGCTTGATCTGATCGAGCAACTCCAGTCCGCTGGCGTCCGGCAGATTGTAATCCGCCAGGATCAGGTCAAAGACCGCCAGGTCCAGCTCCAGCGCTTCGCGCAGCGAGCCGACACAGGTGACACTGTCGCTTCCGAATTTCTCCTGAAGCGTTTCACAGATGAGTGATCTCTGATCGACATCATCTTCGACGATTAGAATGTGTAGCCTCTCCACGTTTAGCGCTTCTTTCTGACGCCCCGCATCAACTTCGAATCCGCGAACCGATGATGCGTCGTCAAGAGTAGACATACAATTCAAATCCTCAGAGTGCCAAATAAAATATTTTAAAATAATCCGATTATTCCTATCGAAGGCACTTTTCCGCAGGTAAATGGTGTTGCGGATACTGATGAATCCGCAGCCAATAATTCGTGCTCGACAGCACGGTTCGCAAAAATTCCTCAGCGCTGACAGGCTTGAGGGTGTAACTGTTTGCCCCGTTTAACATGGCCGCCCGCATCTGATCTTCCTCACAAACCCCGGTCATCATCACCACGGGAATATCCCGCAGCGCCGCATCCGCTTTGATCTCTTTGAGCGTGGTCTGCCCATCCATGCCGGGCATCTCGATATCCAGGTAAATCAACCCAGGCCGTGGTGCATTGTCCTCCGCACCGGCTTGCCTGAGATAATCCAGCGCCTCGCGACCATTGGCCACCTCGATGACGCGGTTGCTCACCTTGCACTCGGCAATGGCGTCGCGGATGAGCAACCGGCAGTCCGGATCGTCATCCACGATCAATATCACGAAAGTTTCATCTGCATTTTCTGATGCGGATTGAACTTCAGAATCCGTCTCCATTAACATATTGTGACTCCATAGCGCTAGACCCGATCGCATTTCTCTTCACAGCCACCGCGGGCACGTATTCACCGCTGATGGTGAAATAAAACGTGCTCCCGACACCGCGCTGGCTTTCCACGCGCACCGACCCGTTGTACGTTTCCACGATGCTCTTCACCCCGGCGAGTCCCACGCCCTTGCCAGGAATATTCTGTTTCTGCGAGGCCCGCCCTCGCCGGAAGATATTGAATATGTTGTCGATCTCGTCGGAGTCGACGCCCATGCCCGTGTCGCGGATAAAAAATTCCGCGTGGTTCTCACGAATGGTGCATCCGACGTGAATCTCCCGCTTCTCGCCGTCGCCCATGTATTTAACCGCATTGTCGATCAGATTTTGAAAAATCTGCCGTAGCCGTAAGCGCTCTCCGCGCACGACTGGCAAGGACTTTTGCGTAGTGAAAGCGATCCCCTTCGCGCGGAAATCTTCCTCCAGCATCTGGCTGATTTCTGTGACCAGCGCCGAGATTTCCACCAGCTCCATTTTCTGCCGCCGTGTTTTGATCCGCGAAAGCTCCAGTAATTCCGAGATCAGATCCGTCTCAATCTCCACATTTTTCTGAATCCGCTCCAGCCGATGAACCACGTCCTCATCCAGCGTCTGGCGATGCTTCATAAGCACCATCGAGGCCATTCCGGAAATATTCCGCAGTGGCGCATTCAGGTCATGCGACACCGCGCGCAGAAAATCATTTTTCTCCGCGATCTCGCGCTCGAGTTTTTTATTGCTTTGCTCAAGCTGCTCGGTGCGCTGCTGCACCTTGGCTTCGAGCTCATCCTGCTGCCGGCTGATGGTTCGCACCATGGCGTTGAAGCTGCGCGCCAAGGCCCCAATCATGTCATTGCGGTCAATGTCTACCTGCGTGTGCAAATCTCCCGCAGCCAGTCTCCGCGTCGCCGCCACCAGATGCCGGATGGGCTGCAGGATTCCGTGCACTAATAGTGAAACCAGCGGCAAGGTGATGAGCAGCACGATAAACGCCGCCCCGATAGCTAACCTGCGAATCTGTTCAATATGCGCAAGTTCCGTTGCCTCAGCGATATTAACCTGCACGTATCCCACGAGCTGATCTCGCCCCGTAGAGGCATACACCGGCGCTACCACTTCCAGATATTCGCCAATCACCAGCGAAACCTTCTCCTGCACTTGCGTCAATTGCGAAGCGTTTTGCCAGACATGCGGCACGATCGACGGATCGGCCACCAGATTCTGAGTATCCTGGCAGGCCACCACCAGCGGCCTTCCGCCGGCATCAAAAAATGCAATCGTCAGCAGATCCCCATTGCGAAGTAACCGATTCGCCAGTGTATTCAGCTCCCCCACATTCCGCTGCGTTAATCCGGGTGATCCTGCCATTGCGAGGGTTTGCGACATTTCTGAGACTCGGGTAGCCATCAGATGATTCGTATCCTGATGCGCTTCGTGTACGAACACCCAGCAACTGGCAGAAACCGCCAGCAATAGCAGCAGCATGAAGCTCACGATCAGTTTGCCGTGAATACCAACGCTGTAGCCAACGCGGCGATACAACGGCTCCGTTGCCTCGAATGCGGGGATTGTTAGCCTTGTTACCGACATAGCCTGATACCTGGTCTATTTTCATCGTCCGACCGAGCAGGCTGGTTAATTCCCCTCATGCAATTGGGTTAGCAAGGCCAAGATTACCGGCTGTAGATTATCGGCCTATGTTGTACAAATAACCGATAAATGCCCCCAGACAGTACCCAACTCCCCTGGCAGCTCCTTTGGCTTTTCGTTCTGGCCATCCCCGTCAGCTGCATCGCCTGGACTATTACCCACGAAGAAGTCTTCCGGGAGCCTCGCGATTATTGCAAAAAATGCAGCCATGAATGCCGCGCGTTCTGGCAGCGCAAATTCTTTTACCTTTTCACCTGCGAATACTGCTTCAGCCACTACATCGCCATCATTTTTATCGCCCTGACCGGCTTTAAATTGTTATTGGACGATTGGCGCGGCTATCTCATGGCCTTTTTTGCTGTTGTATGGGTTTCTAACTTTTACATGAGCCTCTACAACCGCCTGCGCGTCGACATCCGCTCCGAAAAAGCCGAAGCCGACGTGAAAGAAAAACAAGTGCAACGCCTGAGCAAATAAAAAAGCCCACGGCCTAGCCGTGGGCTTCATTCCAAATTCATAGTTCGATTACTTATTCATCGTCCTCAAATTCCTCG
>DASXDR010000031.1:0-14175 GCA_036490535.1 Tepidisphaeraceae bacterium
CCCCAGACGCCGGTGCCGGGGCGACGACACAGGGCGTCAGTGTCGAGAGGAATAACTTCAGGCGCGGGAGTCATTGTCGAGAATTCAATTTGTTAACCGCGAATCGACACGAATCTTCCCGAATAAGAGAAGATGTAACCACAGAGGCACAGAGACACAGAGGCCAACTTGGTTTGCCATTCCAGTCGGCTAGAAAAATATCTCTCGAATATTTTTTTTAAAAAGTCGTTTCGCCACATCGTGTAATCAACCAAGCGCACCTCTGTGTCTCTGTGCCTCTGTGGTTAAATTCCTTTTTCATGCATGAAATTTCGCTCGTAAATCCGTTACCAGCTTGTCTATCTCACCGGATTCGGCTCCGAGGTCGTGGAAGATTTCCAGGTGGCCGGTGTCTTTCGGATAGCTCGCGGGATTTTCTAGTTGTTCTGGTGTTAGCAGTTTCCTCGCGGCGGCGTTGGGATTCGTGTACGGAAATTTATCCGAAATAATTTTGCTGACCTCCGGCCGCATGATGTAGTTCATGAACAGCTCGGCTTCGTGTTTGTGCGTCGCGCCGAGAGGAATGCAGAGATTATCGACAAAGCGGTGTGCCCCCTTGGCGGGTAGCACGTATTGGAATTTGTGATCTTGTTCGTAGCAGTAGGCGGCATCCCCGCTGTAGACGACGCCGAGATCGACGTCGCCATTGAGCAAGGAAGTCTTGGGGCTATCCGAATCGAAAACTTTGATCAGCGGAATCCACTGGGTCAGCACTGGCGTGATCTTTTGCAGCGTGTCGGCGTTCACATGATTGATATCCAACCCCAAATCCTCCATCGCCCAGGTTGCGATCTCGCGCGAATCGTTGACTACCACTATGCGCTGATTGTGGGCAGGCGTGAAGACATCGCTGTAATCGTGAATGGGGGTTTTGATTTTGTCTGTGTTGACGCAAATGCCGACGGTGCCAGCCATGTAGGGGATGGAATATTGCTGATCTGGATCGTAAGCCAAATGGAGAAATGCGGGATCCATATTCGCGAGATTGGGCAATTGATCCTTAGCAATTTGCTCCAGCTTGTGGTCACGAACGAGCGCTTCGACCGTGTATTCGGAGGGTTGGATCAAGTCATATTGCGTGCCGCCCGCCAGGAGTTTGGAGAGCATTTCTTCATTTGAAGAATAGGTGGCGTAGCTGACCTTGATACCGGTTTCCTGGGTGAAACCATCAATCACTTCCTGCGGGATGTATTCCGACCAGGCGAGGAGATTGAGCTGGCCAGCCGACTGCGATTTGTGACAACCGCTAAGAAAAAGAGGGACAAGGGACAAGGCGGCCAGGAGGAAAATAAATTGTCTGATTGTTTTGATCATAAATTATTTGTTTGTTTGCGTCGCAGGCCTTCGGCAAGAATCACCAGCAATGTGGTGAAGACAATAAACAGGGTCGAAATTGCATTGAGCGACGGATCGAGCCCGCGCTTGGCTCGGCCGTAAATTCGCATTGGCAATGTATAGGCATCCGGGCTGGCGGTGAAACTGGTGACAATGAATTCATCCATC
Organism: Tepidisphaeraceae bacterium; assembly: GCA_036490535.1. Classification (GTDB taxonomy): domain Bacteria; phylum Planctomycetota; class Phycisphaerae; order Tepidisphaerales; family Tepidisphaeraceae; genus DASXDR01. The sequence goes on from DASXDR010000031.1 coordinate 1,543, forward strand.
GAGAGCGTGAACGCCAGCAGTGCGCCGGAGATAATCGCTGGCATGAGATAAGGGACGATCACACGTAAAAATGCGCCCCACGGGCCCGCTCCCAAATCCATCGCTGCTTCTTCGAGGGATGGGTCCAATCCATCCAGCCGCGCTCTTACGCCGACCAACACGAACGGGAAGCAGAACGTGACGTGTGCGATAATCACCGTCGTAAAACCGATGGTCCAATGCAAAACAATAAACAGCGCCAGCAGGCTTACACCCATCACCACTTCGGGAATAATCAGCGGAATCGCCAGCAGCGCGTTGATTGTTCGTAGCCATGGAAAACGATAGCGGTAGAGCAGCCAGGCGCCGCCCGTTCCCAGGATTACAGAAAGCACTGTGGTGATGCTGGCGATAATCAGCGAATTCACCGAAGCATCCAGCAATTGCGTGTCATGCCAGATGGCGTGATAAGCTGCGAGGGAAAATCCGCGCCAAATCACTGCTTGTTTGGAAGAATTAAACGAATAAATGATCAGCACCAGGATCGGCAGATACAGAAACACCAGAACCAAAACGGTGCAAGTGGTTAGAAACCAACGGATTTGTCGCAAGCCGATCACGCTAAGAGCGAGTGTACCAAATCCGTTTTTTAATACTTCAATGGATCTGACGCCATGCGTTACAATGCCGTCCATGACGGATAACAAAAGGAAGCAACGTCTTACTCGATCGCTCCCCGCTTTTTGCGCTTTGCTTATGGCTGGATGCGTTTCTTCCAAACATGCTCCGAAACCTCCTCCCGACAATGGCGGCGTCTATCGCCAGCACAATGAAGGCTACAGCATTCTCTATCGCCTGATGTACGATGAATCTCGCGTGGGAGGAATTTTTGTTATCAAAAAAGCGGACGACAAAGTCAAAGCTCCGATCAAGCAGCTCAGCGATGCCTGCAAAGCGGCGCACCAGCGACTGGATGATTTCCGACGGATGGATCATCGGCTGGAATTTGACGTGCCTGACCTGCCCTATATGGAAAAGACCAGCCGGGATTTAGAGGCAAAGGAAGACCGCAAGCTACTGCTTTTTTCCAGTGGCCAGCAATTCGAGTTGACACTGATTTTCACGCAAGCGCAGGCGATGAACTACGCGGTGCATTTGTGCCAGGCCCTCGAAGCAGCCGAAGGCAATCCGCAGCGTAAAGCGTTTTTGCAGGACCTAGAGCATCAGTGCAATAGTTTTCATGATCAATTGATGAAAATGCTCGCTGTGAATCCTGGCAATGGATAACGCACTGACAGTGGCACTAAAAGTGCCACTGCCGGTGAGAAGTATACCCCGTCTAGATTATTTGATCGTGATGATGTCAGTTTTACGGATATCGTCTGACGCGCTGCCCACGAGAAGTTTGTATTTACCGGGGTCGACGACGTATTGGTGTTTATTGTCGTTCCAATAGCGCAGTTGCTGGACGGGGACATTGATGGTGACGTCAGTGGATTGACCTGCGGGCACGTGGACGCGCGTGAAACCGCACAGGGCCATTTGCGCTTGCGGTACTGAAGAATGAACCTCGTGGAAATAGACCTGTGGCACTTCGTCGCCGTCGCATTTACTGGTGTTTTTCAGATTGAAAGAGACGGAGATGTTTTGGCCATCGACGTTGGTTTTCACGTGGCTGTAATCAAAGCTGGAATAGCTTAAACCATAGCCGAAGGCGTAGAGCGGCTTGCCGGTAAAATATTTATACGTGCGGTTGGCCATCGAATAATTCTGGAAATCCGGGAGATCATCCGTGGATTTATAGAATGTGATCGGCAGTCGGCCGGCGGGATTGATATCCCCAAACAGAACTTTGGCGACGGCGATTCCGCCTTCTTCACCGGGGTACCACGCCTGCACGATCGCGGGCAGGTGCTTTTCTTCCCACGGCATCGCGATCGCGCTGCCACTGCAATTGACAAAAATAACCGGTTTGCCCGTGGCGTAGATCGCTTTGAGCAAATTCTCCTGCGGCGCGGGGAGCTCGATGCGCGTGCGATCGCCGCCATAAAAACCCACGAACCCAGGCTTGCGAGTATTGAATTCTTCGCCTTCCAATGTGTTATCGATACCGCCGATGAAGATGATGACGTCGGCCTGTTTCGCATCCGCCAGTGTTACGGCTTGCGGTTCGATGGCTGGTGGATGCGCTGCGGCCTCCTGTCGGGCGGCGCGGCGGCGGCCTCGCGCCGTGCGTGCCGTCGTTGGCTGTGTGGTCGGTTGTTCCGGGATCGCCAGCAGGCAACCGCGCTCATACGTGACTTGAATATTCGGCCCCGCAGCGGTGCGGATGCCTTCCAAAATGGTGGCTACTTTCGCTGCCGAGGTGGTGTAATTCCCATGCATCATTCGCTCCGCGTCCGCGTTGGGCCCGATCACCGCGATGCGTTTGATATTGGTCCGATTCAGCGGAAGGATCTTCTTGTTCTTCAGCAACACAATCGATTCCTCGGCCACCTTCTCCGCCAGCGCGCGATGCTCCGGCGTGTCGTTGTCCGCCATGGTGATTTTCGAATAGGGGTCCATCTCGGCTGGATCGAAAATTCCCACCCGGAATCGCGACACCAATTCATCATGCACGGCGCGATCGATATCGCTCTCGGCAATTTTTCCCTGCTTGACCGCATTAGCCAGATCGGCGAATGCAGACCCGCCGCGCAGCCACCCCTTGGCATCAGGCGTCCAATCCTTTGCATCCTGAAGCTGTGCCCGTGTCGGCGAGGTATTGCCGGAAGCAACATCGCAACCTGCTTTGACAGCAACCACCGCCGCCTCTTCCGGCGTCTTGACGAATTTGTGATTCATCCAGATATCCGGGATCGCTCCGCCATCGGAAACTACAAATCCGTCAAACCCCCATTCCTTTCGTAGCACGTCGGTCAGTAAAAACGGGCTGGCGCAATCCGGAATTCCATAGAGCGAGCTATAAGCCCCCATGACCGAACCCACGTGCGCTTCGCGCACCGCTGCTTCAAATGCAGGGAGATACGTCTCCCGCAAATCGCGCTCGCTGGGATTCATGTTCATTTCATGACGGAGCGGCTCGGGGCCACTATGCACTACATAGTGCTTGGCACAGGCCATGACTTTCATGTATTTGGGATTATCACCCTGCAACCCGGTGATGAACGCCACACCCATGCGGGAAGTCAGGAACGGGTCTTCACCATAAGTTTCCTGGCCTCTTCCCCAGCGGGGGTCGCGAACGATATTGATATTCGGGGAATAAAACGTCAGGCCGGTGTGCTCCCAGCTGTTGCCGTCGTGCTTGGCGATGTAATCGTTATGGTGCGCGCGGCCTTCAGTAGCGATGGCGTCGGCCTCCTGGTGTATCAGATCCGTATCAAAGGTCGCCGCCATGCCTATGGATTGCGGGAAGATCGTGGAGTTTCCGTAGGCATCGCCGTGCAGGCATTCATTGCGATGGCTGTACGATTTCATTCCCAGACGCGGAATGGCGACGCAATTACAACTCATCTGCGTGACTTTTTCCTCCAAGGTCATTCGGCTCATTAGATCCTGCACGCGGGCTTCGACAGGCTGGGCGGGGTCTTTCCAGATTTCCGGCTGTGCGTCGGCGGCCTTGGGGGCAGGCTCATCGGCGCGTATATTTACGGTACCGGCAATAAAACACACTGCACACGCGATCATCTGTAAACCTTTGAGCCGCTGCATAGAAAATATCTCCTTCGTGATTTGTGGGCCAAAAGTGTGCTGGAATTCTTAAGAGAATTCAAGGCGGACTGAGCATTAAAATTACGATTTCGTTAAAAGATTATACTGGCCAATACGATTTCTATGAATTACAATAAGGCGAGGCTCTACACCTTGGGAGAATTGCACCATGCGTCAGCCCCGCCGCTCTGTCGTTGAGAATCTGGAACAGCGTTTTCTGCTTTCCACGGCTACCTATAACCGCAATGCGGCGGTGACGTACGCCAATCAAAATTACAACAAAGTCGTCAGCGACGGATATTTCTGGATCAGTGGAAGCACAGCTGATTATTATGGGGCTGGCCAACCAGTGCCTGTCAATGTTTCAGGCGAAGCCAGTGGAATCGGCGATGATTGCGCTCACTTTGTCTCCAGTTGCATCGGCTCCCCCGGCGGTGGTTTGACCATCCCGTCGCGCGCGGGCACCTATGGCGAACCCGGAGCGGCCAGGCTGGATGAATTGCTGGTTGGCAATTCAGCAGGGGGGTACGGAACCACATACGCATATGGCGAGCTGGTTTCGTCCGTCAGCCAATTAAGTCCCGGCGATGTTATCGGTTACGACTGGGATGGCAGCGGTAATGGAAGCATGAGCGGCATTGACCACACCGCCATTTATATTGGCAATGGCGAGGTCGATTGCCATGCCGAGTCCCGCCTGGACGCCAACTGGACTCTGGGCGGCGCCGACGATTATTTCTTTATTCACATTACTCTTCCCGACAGCATCGCACCGACCGCTCCTATCAATAGCTCTCCCACTGGAGGCGCCTCGGTAGCCAGCACCACGCCCACACTCAGCGCCAGCTCATTTGTCGATGGCGCTATCGGCAGCTCGCAAACGGCTGCGGAATGGCAAGTCTATAACGGCAGCACACTGGTCTACGACAGCGGAACGGATACCAAAGATTTAGGGTCGTTCACCGTTCCTACGGGAAAACTTGGCACTGGAACAACCTATACATGGAAGGTGCGCTACGAAGATAATTACGGCGATTGGAGCAGCTATTCCACCGCGACCAGCTTTACCGTCGGAGGCGGTCCGATCACGCCGGTGAATTCGCTCCCCGCAAATAACTCGACCGCATTTAATCCTCTGGAGCTCACCGCTGGCGCTTTTAGCGATCAAAAGATCGGCGCTACGCAGGCCGCCAGTGAATGGCTCGTGCTGAATTCCAGCGGCACCACGGTTTTCGACAGCGGGATTGATGCGACTGATCTAACCCGCATCGCTGTCCCCAATGCCGATGTTACTTCCGGCCAAACCTATACCTGGGAAGTGCGCTACGAAGATAATTCCGGAGTTTGGAGCGGTTATTCAACTCCCACTTCATTCACCATGGCTTCGAGCGGTACGTTGCTGACCCTTGGCGGAAGCAGTGGCGTCAGCCAGCTTTATGTGGCCGATTCGGCCGACGGGAATTATCTCAATATCTGGAACAGCACCAGCGATACCGGTACCCCCGCGCAAACCATAGAGCTTTCTGAAATCGGTAAAATCGTTATCGATGGCTCGAGCACTGGCTGCAATATCACGCTGGATTTCAGCAACGGAAATCTCTCGCCTCAGAATCGCCTGACCATTTTTGATAATGGCACCACGAGTAGCAACACGCTCGATGTCATCGGGTCTACGGGCAATGACTCGATCTCCTATTTCGATGGCCAGCTTTTCGTGAACAACACAGAAGTGGCCTACACGAACGTCACGGCCATGTTTACGCCTGGCGTGGGAACCGACTCTATTTCCATCACGGGTGGCACGCTGCATCTTGCCCAAACAGCTTCCGGGTCGGCCAATCTCTCCAGCCTGTATGTTGGCTCCGGCTCATCGATCGACATCGGCTCGGATATTCTCAATCTGGCTTACACCAGTGGCAACGATCCGGAATCCACAATCCAATCGCTGATTACTTCTGCGTATAACGGTGGCAACTGGAACGGCACTGGCATTCTTTCCAGCACCGTCGCAGCCAATCCCACAGCATCGGCGATCGCTTATTACGACACCGGCAGCCAGATCGTCATCCGTGCCAGCTGGAAAGGTGACGCCAATGCCGACGGCGTGATTAACAGCGACGACCTTTCGCTGATGATGCTCAATCAAGCCAAGGGAAAAACCGACTGGACTGCCGGTAATTTCAATTACGACACGCAGGTCAATGCCGATGATTGGACCATCTTCAATTTCGCGGTGGCATATTCCAATGGCAGAAATTACAGCAACGTCTTCGCAGCTCCGCAGGTAAGCCTTGAATCCGCAAGCCAGATGAGCCAGATTCTCTCGTAGCCTCCCATCTAATATATTAGTGTCCGCGGTTTTGGCGCATGATAAATCGCGTCGACTGCTGTTATGCGCGATGCGTCGCATCGCAGCGATTGATTCGCGACCTACTGGGAAGGTTAACAAGAATGATGCGACTTTGGCTCATATTCCTATCGCTTTTCTCTTCAATCTCGTTGGGCGATCCCATCCACGTTATTCAGGTGGTCGACGCAGCCACCCATCGCGGCGTTCCTTGCGTGCACCTGGAGACCAACAATCACATCTCACTCTGGACCGATTCCAACGGGATCGCGGTGTTCGATGAACCTGGTCTGATGAACAGCAAAGTATTCTTCACGATCACCAGCGATGGCTACGAATATCCCAAAGATGGCTTCGGATATGCCGGTGTGGCTATCGATACAACGGCCAATGCTAAAACGATCATCAAAGTGCATCGCACCGATAATGCCGAGCGGCTTTATCGCATCACCGGCGAAGGAATTTACAGTGATACCATCCGCGCTGGCGCTCTGGCTGGAGTCGCGATTCCGATCTCACATCCTTTGCTGGATGGTGGCGTGCTCGGGCAGGACACCGTCGAAACCGTCACCTATCGCAACAAGCTTTACTGGTTCTGGGGCGATACTGAAATCGCCAAATATCCGCTCGGAAATTTTCGCACGACCGGCGCCACCAGCGAATTGCCCGGACATGGCGGCCTCGATCCAGCCATGGGTGTCGATCTGAAATACTTCACGGATTCCACTGGCCTGCCACGACCAATGGCCACTGGCCTTCCACCCGACGGCCCGGTGTGGATCGATGCGCTAATGGTTCTTACCGACCCTGCTGGCAAAGATCGCCTGATCTGCAAATTCGCTCGCGTGCACGATCTCGTTGGAATCTATCAACGCGGCCTGCTGCAATGGAATGACACCTCCGAGCAATTCGAGCCACTGATCGATTTCGATAAAACCAATCCGCTCATCCCCAGCGCGCAGCCCATCCGCGTGCACGAATCCGATGGCGACTATTTTTATTTCCCCTCACCCTATGCAATTATCCGCGTGCCCGCTGATTGGAAAAGCGTGCTCGATCAGCATCAATACGAAGCATTCACATGTCTCAAGCCGGGGGCACGTTTTAATGATGCCGCCGGCGCGCAACTCGACCGTGATGCCAACGGCCAATTAATCTGGGCCTGGAAGCGCGATACCGGGCCGGTTGATGAAAATGCACAAAAGCAATTATTGAAGGCCAAGAAAATTTCCGCATCGGAGACTTGGTTTAATTTGCGCGATGAACATGGGGCAAGCGTGCAATTACACGCCGGCACCGTTTGCTGGAACGCCTATCTGCATAAATGGTTGCTGATCGCCCACGAGGTGCGTGGCCATCCCTCTCTGCTCGGCGAAGTCTGGATGAGCACCGCCGATCATCCCTGGGGCCCGTATCGCAAAGCCGTCAAAATCGCCACGCACCAGAATTACACTTTTTATAATGTGGTGCAGCATCCCCAATTCGACCAGATGGGCGGCCGCATAATCTATTTCGAAGGGACTTACACAAATACTTTCTCCGCCAACGACAGCCCCACTCCACGATATGATTACAACCAAATCATGTATCGGGTTGATCTCTCTGATCGGCGATTGAAATACGCAGAGCAATAGACTGCGCGACCAGTAGCAACCTATCTTTAATCTATGAAGTACATCCGCCTCGGCAAAACCGGTCTGAAAGTTTCGCAAATCTGTCTCGGCTGCATGAGCTATGGCGTGCCCGAGCGCGGGCCGCATCTCTGGACGCTACCCGAAGAAAAAGCTTTGCCGTTTTTTAAGCAGGCCATCGACGGTGGCATCAATTTCTTCGACACCGCCAATGTCTATTCCCACGGAACCAGCGAAGAGATCACTGGCAAAGCGATCAAAGAATTCTCAACGCGCGATGCGATTGTATTGACCACAAAAGTGAATGGCCGAATGCGCGCCGATGCCAATGGCGCCGGACTTTCTCGTAAAGCGATCTTGTCCGAAATCGACCACAGCCTCAAACGCCTCGGCACCGATTACGTCGATCTCTATCAAATCCACCGTTGGGATTATCAAACTCCAATCGAAGAAACACTCGAAGCTCTGAATGATGTCGTCCGAGCAGGAAAAGCTCGCTACATCGGCGCCAGCTCCATGTTCGCCTGGCAATTCGCCAGGGCGCTGGCGATTTCCGAAGCGCACGGCTGGAGTCAATTCGTTTCGATGCAGAACTATTACAATTTAATTTATCGCGAAGAAGAGCGCGAGATGATGCCCCTGTGCCAGGCGATGGGCGTCGGCGTGATTCCCTGGAGCCCACTTGCGCGCGGCCGCTTGACGCGACCATGGGATAATCACGAAACCACGCAGCGCGAATCGACCGATGAATTTGGTAAGACGCTGTATCAGAAAAATGTCGACACCGACCGCGCCGTGGTGAATCGTCTCGGGGAAGTCGCTGCTGCGCAAAATATTCCGATGGCACAGGCTGCACTAGCCTGGCAATTCACCAAGCCATATATCACCGCTCCGATCATCGGCGCGACCAAGCCACACCATTTGAAAGATGCGATTGCAGCGACGGAGATATCGCTGTCTGCCGAGGAGATCGCCAAACTGGAAGAGCCCTATGTGCCGCATCCAGTGCTGGGGCATCAATAATTTACGAATCAGAAAAATATTTATTGCTGGGTTTGTGCAGCTAGCCAATCATGGATTGCTCTGGCGAATAGCGAATCGTCCAGCGGGAAAATCTTGCTTATCTCCGCATCGGCATTCCACCAGCCGGGGAAAAGGACTTGGCAGCCATTTGAGGAATAAAGGTTCAACGCGTTGGTAGAAGTTTGATAAAGACGAGGATCGGTGGGTTTGAGGAGTGGATTTGGATGCCATTCAAAAATTCCCCAGTTGTGGGAATATTGAGTGAGCTTGTTGACGTCTAACGGGCCAAACCGCGTGATGCCGAGCGTGCCGCCGGCGGGGAAATAAGCGGTCCAGATGGGATCGGCACCGCTGCGGAAGCGGGCAGAGTTGCTGAACTCGCCGGGGATTTGGTGGGCATAAAGTTGATTCGCAGGAATACCCGTTCGCTGAACGCTGCTCAGCACATCGGAAACAAAATGCGCGATCTCCATCTGGCGAAATCCGAAAGCGGGATGCGCGGGATTGCCAGGTGGATATTGGCCATGATGATCCGGGATATCCCAGCTCCAGGCGTTCCAATATTTGTTCGCAGCATCGCGATGGCGCGGAGCATCAAATCCCGCCGATGTATAGCCGACGCCTGAAGTCGGAGAAGGAGCAAATTTCGTATCGGTGATCGGCTTTGGAAATCGCTGCAAATCCCAATAGCGCAGCGACCAAGTATTGAAGCTCGTGCCAAACCATTGGTTGAAAGAGGGACCAGCATGGTTGGACCTATCAGGCGATGGATCATCGTAAAATGGCGAGCGCAGCGCCCCGCGAATTTGCAGATAGGGACCGACAATATCCGCTGGAGCACCCTGGCCAGCATATTCGCCGGTGAGCGCGTCGTATTTGCCGCGATGGCACAGCCAATCTCGAAATTCTGTAATAGCAAAAGGCGAATAATCAGCCAGCATGTTATCTGATTCTGCCCCGCCGCTGGCTAGTTCTTCTTCGATGACTGCATTCACCGCGACGATTACGCCAGGAAATTTCAGCATCGCCTCATGGATGGCTCGCGCTTCTGCCTGCGCCATGCCAATTGCTTTATCGTGAATGGCCGAGCAATAGCGCGATGGAGTCGGGACCATCCAATCACGCGTGGGAAATTGCACGTTGTCGTTTCGATCCTGTTGCTCGCCCTGCCAATGCCGGCCATCCATTCGCCACTGCGCGCAGCGAAGATCGTGCTGCACGATTCCCTCGCCAAAGCGCGTATGTGTCTGCACCGCGATAATCACGCCAACGGAAAGATCGTTTTGCGTCGCCAATCGGCAATGCAGCAGCAACCCCTGCGGATTTCCAAACACATGTGAAAACCCCACACGAAATCGCCCGTTGTTTTGGCCGATCTGCGCCTTAAGCCGGTCCATTTCTCGTTGCAATTTGGCTGCATTCGCAGGCGTATCGTGCATGCCAGTGATTCCGTCATAGATCGGCAGTATCGCAAAAGGATGAACCGTCTGCGGCTGCGCGCAGAGCGAAGCGCAGAAAAGAAACAACAATAAAACCCAGCACAGAAGTGAGCGCGCGAAAAAATTCATGAGCTGGATTTAATTGTAACAAACATCAGCACGGCTGCCGCAGCCATGACCAGCGTAGCCAGCCAACCCAATGCCTGAAGAGGCTTGGAGGTTCGCTCGAACTCCCCCATGACTTTCTTGCTGCCGGCCATGAGCATGATGATGACCATGATCGGCACCGCTGTCACGCCATTGATTACCGCCGACCAGAAGAGCGCCTGAATCGGAGAAAGATGCGTTACATGCTGCACCGCTGGAAAATTGATCGCCAACCCCAGTAACGTAGAGAGACTGAGCACCGCATAAAATCCTTTAGCTTCCAGCGGCTTTCGATCCATTCCCGTGGGCCAGTGAAATGCTTCGCCCATCGCATACGCTGCCGATCCTGCCAGTACCGGGACCGCCAGCAAACCCGTGCCAATGATTCCAACTGCAAAGAGTATGAATGCCGCCTTGCCAGCGATGGGTCGCAGCGCGTCCGCCGCCTGCGCCGAGGTATCCACCTGCGTCACTCCCCGCACGTGCAATGTCGCCGCCGCCGCGACGATGATGAAAAACGCCACGACGTTGGACACGCTCATCCCCACAATCGTGTCGAAGCGAATTCGACTTAGTTGCTCCGGCGCCTGCTCGGGTGCTTTCTTGAGTGCGTGCTGCTCGTCATGAGTGTGAATTTCTTCCGTCTCTTGTGCTGCCTGCCAGAAAAACAGGTACGGACTGATCGTCGTGCCAAAGACCGCGACGAAAGTCGCCCAGTAATTGCTCGATTTTTCGAGATGCGGAATGAATAGCGAATGCAACGCTTTGCTCCACGAAACATGCGTAAAAAAGCTGGTCAGAATGTAGCTGAGCAAAACCAGGCAAAGATATTTGAGGATGGTGCAGCAGCGTTGATACGAGCCAAAAATTTCCACCAGCACTATCAAGACCGCAAAGAGAGCCGAATAAATCAGCGCATTTCCACCCACGAGCAGCTTGGCAGCATCCCCCATGGCGCCGATATCCGCACCCACATTGATCGTGTTGGCGATCATCAGCAACACCACAATCGGATAGAGCAGCCATGCCGGATAATTCCGCCGAATATTTCCAGCAATTCCGTGCCCGCTGATCCTGCCAATGCGCGCACTGATCTCCTGAATCGCCACCATCAGCGGCAAGGAAAGCAGTATGGTCCAGAGCATTCCATAACCAAAAGCCGCCCCCGCTTGAGAGTAGGTCGCGATGCCGCTGGGATCATCATCCGATCCGCCGGTGATCAACCCCGGCCCGAGCCGAGCTAATAAATTTTGTTTGGATGATGATCTCGCCGGAGCGCATGGAATATCCACATGAGATTTACATGCGTTGGCTTCGTCATGACTGGTGCTCATACTTCGTGGATTGTTCGCATTATCCCCAGGGGTCCGAATCTACACTACGTGCAATCTGCTTACGCGAGCGCAGCCAAGCTATTTGCAGCAATCAGGAATTGCATGGATGACCGAGCGAATCTCCATTCACAAAAATGCGATGGCGATTTAAGAATTACTCGTGCAGAAGCTGAAAAGGAACACGGATCGCTCGGCCAAAGAGCCTTTCAATTTCGCTGTCGCCATGCGAAAGCTGCGAAGCGCACTGCGCACTTACACCAAGGCCGCGATGTTTGAATTAGCCGACGAAGGATTCTCATCTCTTTTTGAGCAATTGGTTGCCTGCATCATTTCCGTCCGCACCTTGGAAGCGGTAACGCTGGCCACCTCGCGAAAGCTCTTCGCTGTCGCCCGAACGCCCAGGCAAATCGCCCCCCCCTTTCAGTGCAACAGATCGATGAGCTGATCCATACCTACGCCTTTCATCGCGCCAAAGCGCAATCAATTCATAGCATTGCGAAATATGCATTACGCGAGCACAAAGGAACGCTGCCAGCGGATCGAGAATTGCTGTTGGAATTATCCGGCGTAGGCCGGAAATGCGCTAATCTGGCCATTGGTGTATCCACAGGTGAAGCGATCGATATTCCCGTGGACATTCATGTGCATCGGGTCGCGAATCGCTGGGGCGTTGTTTCCGCCAATACCCCCGAGCGCACGATGGAGCAGTTGCAGGAGATTTTGCCCCGCAGTTATTGGCTGGAGATTAATAAACTGTTAGTGCCTTTTGGTAAGCACGTGTGCCGCGTAATACCACGCTGCCCGCATTGTCCGCTGTTATCCATGTGCAGGCAGGTGGAGGTGAATAAGATTGACCCGACCCCTGTGCCAGCAACAGACGGGTGTAGTTCTTCTGCCGGGTAGATCAGGCGGATAATTTCCAGAAGTTCGACCATTGATTGCTGGCCTGGACGCAGCGTAATGTGCCGATTCTTTCAGCGCGTCGGATACGCCATCGGGCATTGTTCAATTTCAATCGG
>DASXDR010000033.1:0-10686 GCA_036490535.1 Tepidisphaeraceae bacterium
CCGATTGAAATTGAACAATGCCCGATGGCGTATCCGACGCGCTGAAAGAATCGGCACATTACGCTGCGTCCAGGCCAGCAATCAATGGTCGAACTTCTGGAAATTATCCGCCTGATCTACCCGGCAGAAGAACTACACCCGAGATGGCTTTCGTCAGCATTTATACTTACCTCACAGAAAATTTTGATTCCGTCGCCTCGTTGTACACGCTATGCTCATGCCCATGCGAGCTGCTTTATCTCTGATGTTAATGGCATGTCTTGTGGGTGGTTGCGCCACCATAGGCAATAATTCTAAAGGCACCTCGCAGGTTTCGCCTCCGCCGATGCCTCGCCACACCAATGATGTCATTCTTATTTCCGCGGTCTATGGCTCGGGGGTAAAATTCGCAGACGTCACGGCGCGGGTTGATCTACTTCTACATCGGCCAAATTCTGCATTTTACGCTCATCCGGAATGGCTGGGCACCGATCCGACGCCCGGGTGGAACAAGGTGCTCGTGATCGTTTACGAACTTCAGGGCCGACGCCGGCTTTTCACAGCGGGCGAGGGAGGAAAGGTCAGCCAGGAATTGCTTATACATCCAATGAAGAAAGAGCGCAGGGAAAATAGGTGAAGAGGCGGACGGATTATACAATTCGGCCCCATCACATCGCGACCCTGCAAAAGCTCTTATAGGGCACTAGAAAAAAGTTGATTTACCCTAAAACTCGTGGATAGTAATCCATGCGTGCAGGCATTTAGCCGCAGTGGGAGAATGCAATGCGAATTAACCGTGCAGCCTGGCTGGGAATCTTGCTGAGTGGCATGGTCACTTCGCGTGCTCTGGCGACGGTCAATTTCACAGTTAACTTTAGTGATCCGAACCAAACCTATTCAGCTTATTATTCTGAAATCCAAAGCAATCTGCTGGCTGCGGGAGCCAATTGGTCGAGATATTTAATCGGGGATACCACCATCAGTCTCGACGTTGAGTTTACGAATGACCCGGGCGCCACCGGCCGAAGCTGGACGACGCAATATGTGCAGACCGATACGGGAGTGGATGTCTACGCCCAGGGAGCAGGCTACAAAGTGGCCACCGGCTCCGATCCCGGCGCTCCTTACGATGCCATCATCACCATCGGCACGGATTACCTGGAAAATAATCTCTGGTTTGATCCCGACCCGATCGCACGCACCGCGACTATCCCCGCCAACCGCACCGATGCGGTTTCCGTTTTTATTCACGAGCTGGCGCATGTCTTCGCCTTCAACGGATGGCGCGACAGCGACACCTGGGATTTGCCTGGCGATTATGAATCCACTTTCGATGAACTGGTCACCACGCAGAGTGGCAATGCGTATTTTGTTGGCGCCGCTGCCAAAAAAGTTTACGGCGGCCCGGTGCCGATCACGTACGGCGACTATGCCCATTTCGGCAACGAGCCGCCTCTGCCGGGGAGCGATCTGATTCAGCATGAGCTCATGAACGGAGTCGTCTTTAATTATTCACAGCGCTACTACATCTCGCCGCTCGATCTGGCGGTCTTTCAGGACGTCGGCGTGCCGGTTAATGCAACCCTGCTGCTGGGCGACACCAACGATGACGGAAAAATCGACGGCACTGACCTGGAGATGCTCACGGCCAACATCGGCAAGCACGTCACCACCGGCTACGCCGCCGGCGATCTCGATGGCAACGGCATCGTCAACTCCGACGACTTCGCCCTCTTCAGCCTTGGCTTGTCCAGCTATAACGCAGCAGCACCGACCTGGGTGCCCGAGCCTGCTCAATCATTCATTGGAATCGCAGCACTATGTTTCACATGGAAACGGCGACGAAGATAGATTTCAATCTGGAATGTCCGCCTCCACAAGCTTGCCTAACAGCACCAATGACTCCTGCCAGCCGAGATAACAGGCCTCAACGGGAATTACGTCCGGCAATCCCTCCTGCACAATATTGATTTCCGTTCCCACCGAAACCTTCTTCAGCACAATCGTGTTCCGCAGCTCGCCGGGTAGATTGAGGTCATCAAACCTGTCGCTATAAACAATCTTCTGCCCCGGCACCAATTCAATATATTCCCCACCAAAAGCGTGGCTCTTGCCCGTGCCAAAATTCGTAAACGACATTTTAAATTTTCCACCCATCCGCGCATCCATCTGATGCACCTTGGCAGTAAATCCATTGGGCGGCAGCCACTTGACCATCGCATCCGCATCCAGAAACGCGCGGTAAATCTTTTCCGGCGTCGCCCGCAACACTCGATGAAGTCGCAAAGTATTTGGCATAAATGCTCCTGTGATTCGAACCATTGAGATTGAGGAAAGGATGGACCCGATATAAGGCAGCACAAACCGCCATGACCCCATGACCACTATTTACAACATTTCTCGATAAATACGTTAAACGCTGGTATTACCTGTCGCGTATCTTGCTCAAGAATGTGAGCCGGTTGCTTTAAATCTATGTTTTCGCCGATTAAGTCAGAATATTGCATAACAATTGCGAAAGCTCTTATAGGATGATCCTACTGAGGTCCCCACTGAAAAATGCCATAAAGAAATAAGTAGTTGATTGCGTTGCCATGCTGCGAGGGAATTGCCTCCCATTCGTCAATGTATTGATAGACATTATCTGGCTTGTTAACACGTAGCTCTAAATTTGCCAATTGCTTTGCTCCCTTCGCGCTATTCACAGGTAAATTTCCGCGCCACCAATTATCGTAAACTATCCAATCCTTCTCTCACCAATTCCTCCGCCACATCATCCCGAATTACCGCCCGCCCAATCCCCTCCGGCAAAACAAACCGAATCTTCCCATCCCGCACCTTCTTATCCGTCCGCATCGCTTGCACTATTTTATCCGTATCCAAGTCCAGCCCTCGCGTCGGTAATCCCGCTTTCTCTATTAACGCGCGAATTCGTTGATGATCGCCAGCATTCAAGAGTCCCATTCGCTCCGCTACGAACGCCGCTGCGCAAGTTCCCAGCGCGACCCCCTGTCCATGCGTGATTTTAAAATTCGACGCTAACTCGATCGCATGCCCAAACGTATGCCCTAGATTCAGATGCGCCCGTTCGCCTTTCTCAAACGGATCAGCCGCCACGACCTTCGCTTTGATCGCCACATTGTGGGCGACCAGTTGCGTCAGATAGGCCACATCCCCGGTAAATGCCCGCAGAATATTTTTCTCCAAATCCGCAAAGCCCGCTGCATCGCGAATGATGTCGTGCTTGATGCACTCGGCCAGCCCTCCGCGCATTTCGCTCACCGGCAATGTTGAAAGCACCAACGGATCGGCCAGCACCAAAATCGGCTGATGAAACGCCCCAACCAGGTTTTTCCCCGCTGCGGTATCCACACCGACTTTGCCGCCCACGCTGGCATCCACCATTGCCAGTAGCGTCGTAGGAATCTGCACAAAGGGTACACCGCGCAAAATCGTGGCCGCGACGAAGCCGGCCATATCGCCGACTACGCCGCCGCCGAGCGCGATCACCGGCGTGGAGCGCTCCATTCCTTTTGGCAGCAGCGCATCATAAATCGGCAGCAGACTGGAAAGATTTTTATGTTCTTCCCCAGCGGGCAACGTTGCGATGATTGGTTCAATCTCCGCTGCTTGCAGTGAATTGGCTAGTTTTGCCGCATATAACGGCCCCACATTGGTGTCGGTGATGATCGCTGCTTTTCGGCTCTTACTTACGCGATTGAGCATCGCACCCACGTCGGCCAGTCCCCCAGGGCGTACTTCCACATCATACTTGCAGCCGGGTATCTCCACGGAAACAATTGCCATCTATTTCAATCTATTCGATTCAATTAACGAATACAAAAAATCCCGATATGGGTCATTTTAGTTTTCGCATCACGTTTAGCGGGCAAACGTGCGTGGCGAGGCGCGAATTGCAATACACAATGGAATGCGCCGCACAAAAATTCTCACCAGCGCGATTTGTTTTCAGAAAACTCTTGCCTACGCCCTTGCCCAGACTACGCCTGAGAATTCTTTGCGAGCAACTTATTTCGCAGCCGGGACGGAGCATTGCTCCGTCGCCAAAAATTCCGCCGCGACTGCATCTGCCAGACGCACCCCATGTTCTGTCAAACGGACTCTTGTGGAATCAGACTCCAGCAATCCGGCCGCCGTGTATCGCTCAATCGGGTCGGCAAATACGCTGCGGGCATCTTCACTCATTCGCTTTTCAAAATCCGCAAAATTCAGTCCACTCGAAAGCCGCAATTGCAACATCGCCAATTCTCCCATGCGCTGCTGCGGCGAGAGAATTTCCATATCCACCGCCGGCAATTCCTTCCGCGCAATCGCCTCTTCCCACTTCCCAAGATTCCCAGCATTTTTCCAGCGATGCCCCTGCACATGCGACGCTGCCGATGGCCCTAAACCAATGTAATCCTCCCCATTCCAATACCGCAGATTATGCTGACATTCCTGGCCCGGAGCTGCGAAATTAGAAATCTCATACGCCGGTAACCCCGCAGCAGCCATGCGACTGCGCGTCTTTTCGAGCATCGCGAGCTCCAGCCCTTCCTCCACGGCCGTAATCTGCCCCATCTTTTTCTTCACGGTCAACGGCGTGTTCGGCTCATACGTCAGGTTATATGCCGACAAATGTTTCGTCCCAAGCGCCAGCGCCGCTTCCAGGGACTTCTCCCACATCTCCATGCTCTGCCCCGGAATCGCGAAAATCAGATCAACATTAATCCGCTTGATTACTGCTGCCCGCGCCGCCTCCACGCTTCTGGCAACATCCTCCGGCTCGTGATGCCGCTCCAAAACTGCCAGCTCGCGCCGATCAAACGATTGCGCCCCAAAACTGATCCGATCCACTCCAAATTCCCGCAGCATCGTGCAATAGGATTCATCAACAGTCGCTGGATTCGCTTCGACGGTCCATTCGCGCACCCCGCTCAAATTGAAAATCTTTCGCAATCCTTCCAATAGCCGTCGCATGGCCCCCATTGGCAACAACGTCGGGGTCCCCCCACCAAAAAATATCGTCCTCGGCTTAACGCTTGGCCCCCCCACTCCACCCCACATCCGACCCTCTGCCAGCACCAAATCCACAAACCGTTCCATCCGTTCGTCCGATTGCTGTGTGATCGAGTAAAAATCGCAGTAATGGCATTTATGAAAGCAAAACGGAATATGCACATACAGCCCCCCCACCTCCACTGCTGGCAATGCAGTGGGCACCAAACAAGGCGTATAATATGACAATGCGGAGTGCGCCATGGGCGACTAAGGATATGCAATTGCGGTGATTGCGTCTTGCCGATAAGAAAAAATCAGCTATTTTGATGCTCGGCGTTCCGGGCAAATCGCAACATCAGCCGATGGAGATAAAATGCAAGTCGTCCTCGTCATGCTCAAATCAGACGGCCAACGCCGCTCCTTCCCCCTAAATCGCGAAATGACGGTCATTGGCCGAGGTGAAGATTGCGATCTGCGCGTCCCCGTCGGCGATGTATCTCGCAAGCACTGCCGCCTGGTCAAAGAAGATGCTGGCCTGCGCATCGAAGACCTTGGCAGTTCCAACGGCACCTTCCACAACGGCCAGCGCGTCTCCGAAGCCTACCTCGCCGCCGGCGATCATCTCAAAATTGGCCCCCTCCAATTCATTGTCCAAATCGACGGTGTGCCCGCTGAAGACGAAATCTCTCTTCCCCCCGAATCCGAGCCAACTCCTGCTTCGCGCAGCAAAGCAGCTCCATCGGGCGACGACGACGCTTTCGATCCCATGAGCGCGTTACTCGACGAATCCGCCGATTCCGGCGTAGAGCTGGACCTCGGCGGCAACCCCGATGACAGCTCCGCCGGCGAAGATGGCGTTTAATCATTCCATCGCGCGTTAGCCATCTCACATCATTACACATTTTTGCAATAAAAATTTTAATCGCCGAACTCGCTACAAGCCGATGCCGTATGTCAAGCTGGGCAAGCTTGTTTCACGGCTCAGTCCATTTTTCAATGACTGCCGATGACGGGCTAGGGTTTGTGTACGGAGAATAAAAAATGCGCGCGTTTCCGAGCCGATGGTCTGCGGTCGCAGTGTTGTCTTGCTTAGGGCTTGCAAGCGTCGGATATGGTCAGATGGATATCGGGATAAATATCGATGGCAACTCATATTGGGATACCGGCAATATTTGGGCAAATGTTATTAACAGCTTTTCTGTTTGGGGCACATATGGCACGCCGTGGGTACCCAGCTCTGACCTCACATTCACTTCGGATGGCTATCCACTGGAATCAGCAGGAATGGATGCAGTTTGGGAATATCCGGATGGTACCTATCAGTTGAGTTACACAGGGAGTGGCACATTTGATTTCAGCGCGTTAGGTAAAGTGACTAATCTTGTTGCGTCGGGAAACACGACAACCGCTGATATCACTATAACTGTGCCCGATGGCCAGGATGTATGGTTTGGGGTAGACAATATTAATCCCGCGAATCCGTTGGACAACTTGCAATTAATGATGCCGGGATCGCAGCCGGGGCAAATCTTTAATAACGCTTTTATTCAGAAACTGGCTCCATTTTCCACGCTTAGATTCATGGATTTCGGCAGTACGAATGGCAATCCAGTTGTCAATTGGTCTGATCGTACGACCCAGCAGGATGTGGTTCAAACGAGCTCAAAAGGTGTTTCACTCGAAAATATGATTGCGATGTGTAATCAAAGCGGCAAAAACGGATGGTTTAATATTCCTGTTGGCGCCACGAATGATTACATCACCAACATGGCTGAGTTGCTGCATCAGACTATGGCGCCAACTGAAAAAATTTATATTGAATATAGCAATGAGCTCTGGAATACAGCGTTTCCTCAGTACTCGACATTATTATCTATGGCGCAAGCCAATCCTGCGTTGACAGCCACGGATCCGATTGCATTAGTTGGACAGGAAGACGCATATCGGACCATGCAGATTTCACAAATATTCCAGCAGGTTTTTGGAACGGCTGACAGCCAGGTGCAGATTGTCTTTGCAGGCCAAGCGGCATGGACGCATTTTGCAGCGTCGGGGCTGCAGTATATTCAAACTAATTATGGCAGTCCGAGTCAGTACATTAACGACCTTGCTGTCGGGTCATATGTTACGATTAATGGCTCACAGGATGTCGCTGGGCTTACTTTGGACCAATTATTCGCGGATCTGAATCAGTATATGACCAGTGATATCATTCCCTGGATTCAGCAGTCATCTCAGTTGGCCAAACAGTACAATCTGCCTTTGGTTGCATACGAAGGCGGACAAGGATTGACCTCCGCGTACAACAGCACTGGCAACCAGGCATTGATGGAGCAAGCACAGAATGATCCACGCATGGGACAAATCATCGATGAATTGATGGACGCGTGGCAATCGGCGGGTGGAGGGTTGTTCAATTATTTCAACCTGATTGGAAATGATTCCATTTATGGTTTCTGGAGCCTTTTGCAGAATGTTAATCAAGTTGGGAGCGTGAAATGGGATGCTTTGATGAGAGAAGTGCTGCCTTTAGGGGATGTTAATGGGGATGGAGTTGTAAATAGTCAGGATTTATCGATCATCATCGGGGATATGGGGCAGAGCAATATGTGGTATTCAGAGGGGGATCTGAATGGCGACAATATTGTTAATGGAGATGATCTGGCTTTGTTTGAACTGGGTCTAGCGCGCGAGGGAGCCAGCCAGGCGGTGCCGGAGCCGGGAATGGGAGCGATTGCGGTGGCAATAATTCCATTGCTGTTGCGAAGAAAGCGGGCGGCCTAGGCTATCGGGCTTTTGGGCAACAGTGGTTGTGGTTTGGATGCAACATCCGGCTTAGATGGATTACAGACCGAGCGGTGAGGGCGTTTGTTTTACTTGGCATTGGGTTTGATTATGCCAAGGCGTGAAACAGATTGCAGCCATCGTGATAGCGTTAGGATTAGCGGGTTGTGCGAGCACATCGAAGCATGGGAGATCTGAGCCACCTGCCTTATCGGAAGTGGTTTTGCAGAACAAGCCGGCGGCAGCGCTGGCGTTTACGCCACCGATCACACTGGGGACGCCTGAATTGGATCTGTCTCGGAACGGTCGAGAACCCGAGGCATTCTGGGGGTATACGCAAGGGGAAACGCAGGCTTATTCCGTGCAACAGGACGATGTGCAATACACCGACCCTTGGTCCGGGGCGTATCGAGAGGCGTTTTCAGAGCGCAGTGGCCTATTGTCGCGGTAAAACGGCAAGCGTTTGACCTTGCCTCTTGCTTTTCAGGGGTTTGATTGCCATATTAAAGTAAGTCTGTATCCCATCGAACGTTATCAAAGCGTGCTAGAGGGAAATATGGCGACCATTACTAAAAAAGAACTTATTGATCGCATTGCTGATGGAACTGAGCAGCGGCGCGTTCAAGTAAAAAAAATCGTACAACAGTTCCTGGATGAGATCATTGCCGAGCTCGGCAAGGGGAACCGTCTGGAGTTTCGCGACTTTGGTGTGTTTGAAACAAAGTTGCGGAAGGCGCGGCGCGCGCAAAATCCGAAGACGCTCGAGCCGGTGGAAGTGCCGGAGAAGCGCACGGTGAAATTTAAAGTCGGGCGATTGATGAAGCAGAAGCTGGGGGATCTGACCGGGGCGGCGATCGATGATGAGGCATCTGATGTGCCGGATATGAAAGAGGGTGCTGGGGAGGATGAGGAGTAAGACGCTAGCTGCTAAAGCGGCTAGCCCGCACATCGTGGGTGAGTCTTTGGACAAATTATGTGAGGATGCGCTGGGGGAGCGCGAAGAGCGGGGATTGCTCCGAAGCAGGCGGATCGTCAGGCCTATTGATGCGACACATCTGGAGTGCGAAGGGAAAATCTATGTGAACTTTGCGTCGAATGATTATCTGGGGTTGACGCATCATGCGAAGATGATTGGGGCGGTAAAAGAGTCAGCAGAAAAATTTGGAGTGGGGAGCGGAGCGGCGGCGCTGATCAGTGGATATACGGAGGAGCACGCGAAGGCGGAGGGGGAAATTGCGCGATGGAAGAAGATGCAATCAGCGATGCTGATGCCGAGCGGGTATCAGGCGAATTTGGCGGCGGTGCAGACGCTAGCGGCGGTTGGGGATTGGGGCATCGGGATGGGGAAATGGGCGGCTGAAGCCGCCCCTACGAATGTTGAGACACAGAACGACGACGATTCGCAGAAGAGCCGGGCTGTCCTCGGCCCGAAATTCCGGGCTGAAGACAGCCCGGCTCTATCGCGAAAACATGCGGTTCGGTTTCTGATTGATCAACTTGCGCATTCTTCGTTGATTGATGCGGTGCGAGGCTCGGGGGCGGAGTGGCGGGTGTTCCCGCATAATCATCTGGGGAAATTGGAACGATTGCTGCGCGACGCGCCAGCGGGACAGATGCAGGTGGTGGTTACGGAATCGATTTTTTCCATGGATGGGGATACAGCGGATTTGAAGGGGATTTCGGATTTGAAATCTCAAATTCCTTTTGTGCTATTGCTGGATGAAGCACATGGGAGCGGAGTTTATGGCGAGGGTGGGAGTGGGTATGCGGCAGAGGCGGGGTGCACGGAATGCGTAGACGTTTCCGTGGTGACGCTCTCTAAAGCGATGGGGGGGGTGGGCGGAGCGATCTGTGGAAGCAAAGCGTTTGTAGATGCGGTGGTGAATTTTGGGCGTGCGGGGATTTTTTCAACGAACGTACCGGCGATGGTGGCGAGCGCGGCGCGAGCCGCGATTAGGGTGATGCGCGAAGAGCCTGCACGACAAAATCGGTTGCGCGAATTAGCGAAAAGAGTGAGAACGGAGTTGGGGATTGCTGGGCCAATTGATTCGCCGATTATTCCGGTGATTCTCGGCGGAGAAGATATTGCGCTGGCCTCGGCGGAGCGGTTGAAAGAATCGGGGATGTGGGTGGTGGCAGTCAGGCCCCCTACTGTAAAACAGGGGACGAGCAGGCTAAGGATTACCGTGTCGAGTGAACATACCGGCACGGAGATTAATCGCTTGATTGCAGAATTGAGATTAACCACGGATGGACACAGATGAACGCAGATAGGAATTTGTGAATAGAAAAGGCGATAAACCGCAAGCGATCATTCGTCGTTAGAGGCAAAGGAGATATTTTTCTTTATCTGGGTTATCTGTGTTCATCCGTGGTTAATTTTCTTTGAGTTTTTTCAGTTCGGCTTCGGCGTCGGCTAATTGTTTTTTGGTTTGCTCGATTAAATGGGGTGGAGCTTTGGCGACGTAGCCTTCGTTGGAGAGGCGGGATTGCAGGGTGGTGATCTGTTTTTGGAGTTCTTCGGTACGCTTAGCGATGCGGGCTTTTTCGGCGTTGGGGTCGACGAGGCCTTCGATATAGATATCACAGTTGCCGTTGGCGATTGCGTGAATCGTGTTGGGGGGTTGCGGGAGTTTGTCCTGGATTTGGGCGACTCGGCAGCCGGCGAGTTCTTCGACGAGCTGTTTGTTTTCGATGGTAATGCGCGTGGCTTCTTCGCCGGGCGGGGCGAGCCAGACGGTGACGATTTTCTGATTGGCCTGGTGTTCGTTTTTGAGATTGCGGATGGTGGCGATCAGGCCCTGGAGCTTGGGGAAGACGTGGTCGGCGTCTTCGCTGGTAGGACCCGCTTGAGGCCAACTCGCGGAAATAAGACGAGCACTCTGCAGCCCCGCATGTACATGCGGGGCTTCGGGATTTAGC
>DASXDR010000034.1:0-41217 GCA_036490535.1 Tepidisphaeraceae bacterium
CCGATTGAAATTGAACAATGCCCGATGGCGTATCCGACGCGCTGAAAGAATCGGCACATTACGCTGCGTCCAGGCCAGCAATCAATGGTCGAACTTCTGGAAATCAGCTGCCTGATCTACCCGGCAGAAGAACTACACCCCTGTCGTGAGCAAGCGCAGCAAGTCGAACGGAGGAGGAGGGATTCGAACCCCCGGGACCCTTGCGGGCCCACCGGTTTTCAAGACCGGCGCATTCAACCGCTCTGCCACTCCTCCGAGCGACACGGGCCAGAATCCTATTCGCTGCCCGAAAGTCGGTCAAATTGCTGGCTAAAAGCCCCGCATTGCGGAAAATAAAACCCAAGGAGTCAATCTCACATGAACACACGCACCGGAAAATTCCCCATCGGCTTTCGTCGCGGCTGGAGCGATTGGCAGAAGAATGATCTGGCTACTCTAGCTAAATGGGCCAAATCCGTCGGCTTCGACGCGCTCGATCTGAGCAAGGTAACCGCAGAAGAGATGCACACGCTGCAATCGTCAGGATTGAAACTAGGCACGGCCGACCTATTGGATTTTGGCAATATCATGGCCAGCGATAGCGCCAAGCGCAAAGACGTGATTGCCCAAAATATCGCTTACGTAAAATCCGCTGCCGCCTTGGGCGCGAAATTATTTTTCACCGTGATTATTCCCGGCGACCATGCCGCCAATCGCAGCGACAATTATAAACTCGCTGTCGAATCCTACGCCCCGATCTGTCAGGCAGCAGCAGATAACGGTGCAGCCATCGTCATAGAAGGTTGGCCGGGCGGCGACCCATGGCTCTCTAGTTTGTGCTGCTCGCCGGAATCGACTCGCATGTTTCTCAAGGATGTCCCGCGCGGAGCAGCGCTGAATTACGATCCCTCCCATCTCATCCGCCTCGGTATCGATCATTTGCGCTTCCTCAAGGAATTTATCGCGCACGTCAAACACGTTCACGCCAAAGACACCGAGTTGTTTCCCGAAGCGCAATATGAATTTGGTCTATACCAGGGCGCGGTCGCTGCGAAAAATCACGGCTTTGGCCAACTCGCCTGGCGCTACACCATCCCCGGCCACGGAGTCGGCAGATGGAGCGAAATATTCAAAACGCTTCGGGAAAATAAATACCAGGGCATCGTTTCGGTCGAACTTGAGGACGAAAACTTCAATGGCTCCGAATCCGGCGAAAAAAATGCCCTGACTCATTCCTTGGAATTTTTGTCCGTTTCATAGTCTTGACATGAGACTCAATCTCATCTAAATTGCAGCCCATGAACAACGTCATTGGGAAGACAAAGCCCTCTATTTCTCTGGGGTTCACTTTGGTGGAACTCCTTGTGGTTATTGGGATTATCGCACTGCTGATCAGCATTCTACTCCCGTCGCTAAACAAATCGCGGCGGGCGGCTCTGGCAGTCGAATGTCAGAGCAACATGCGGCAGATGGGCGTGGGCCTTCGCATGTACACCGAGGCAAATAACAGTTGGCTCCCCAGCTCCGGTGAAGACGGCGATGCAGCAGGCACCGCGCTGACCTTGCCTGATAAGTGGGGATGGGCTTCGGACTGCCTTTGGATGAATGCGGTTTCGCATTACACGTTCGGCAAGACTTATAACCAGATTCAGGTCGACGCCATGAACGGGCGGGGGCGTGTGCCGATCGATGGCGATCATCATGTATTGGTTTGCCCAGCAGCTCCGCCGGCCGTTGGTTCGTGGACATCAACGGATGGCGATCCGGTCGTGAACGGATATTTCATGATGTGGGGGAACAACAATGTAAATGGCTCGCTCACAGCTACTCAGCGACAGACGTTTGTCTGCTATGCGTGGAATTATAAATTGTTTGGCGGGACGGCGAATGCAACGTCGAGCACCAATCCGACCGGCGGCTGGGCGCAGATGGGAAAGATCACACAAATCCCGCATCCAGCGGAAACGTGCATTGTGTTCGAGAAGCGCACCAGCATGGCAGAAGTAACGCCGGCAGATGATGCGTATTATGCCAGCTATTCGGGAAAGACGAATCAGATTGTGGGCTCGCCGGTCGGAAGATTTCGTGGGGACTGGCGCAGGTTTTCGAGCCGGCATGATGGGAGCGGGTTTGTGCTCTTTGCCGATGGGCACGTTTCATCATTCAAGATGCGCGATGTGCTGACGCCCACGACGGTTTCCGGCACGACGTACGATTGGAATAAATACAATCAACTGATTTGGAATTGCCAGGCGCTGGCGAAGTGAAGTTCCTGAATAGTCCGTTGTCAGTGGTCCGTGGTCCGTTGTATGTTTATGCAACGGATCTTTTTATGCGCGCTTGGATTCTCAATACATTTGAAGGTTTAAAAGACATGAAATTGTCTGAGGTGGCCGAGCCTCAGGCAAAGGCCGGGGAAGTATTGCTGCGCATGCGATACGCGGCACTGAATCCGGCGGATCGGTATTTATCCGAAGGACAATATCCAGCTCGGCCGCCGTTGCCACATGTGTTGGGGCGCGATGGCGTGGGCACGATTGCCGGAAGCGATCAATTGCGAATGGTGTTGCGGGGGGAAGTAGGAGTGAATCGGTGGGGGACGCTGGCAGAGAGCGTAGTGGTGCCGGAAACAGATCTGCTGGAAATACCGAATGGATGGACGTTGGAAGAATCAGCAGGGGCGGCGCTGGTTTATCTCACTGCGTTTCAGGCGATCAGCCAATGGGATATGGAAATGGCGGGGAAAACGCTGCTGATTACAGGCGCTTCGGGCGGCGTAGGCGTGGCCTGCGTGCAATTGGGAAAAGCGCTGGGAGCACGCGTCTTTGCGATGTCGCGCAGCGAAGAAAAGGGAACGAAACTGCGCGAACTTGGAGCGGACGAAATTCTCGATCCGGAAGATGAACAGTGGGTTTCGCGCGTAAAGAAGACACTCAATACACGGATTGATCTGGCAGTGGACAACATCGGGGGCCCGCTTTTTTCGCAAGTGCTGGATGTGATGAATAATAATGGGCGGATTAGTTGCGTAGGGCGATTGGCTGGGCCGGTGCCGGAGTTTAATACCGCATCGCTGTTTTTTCGGCGTTTGCGCGTGGGCGGCGTGGCGGTCGGGACTTATGGGCGCGAAGAAGCGCATGCTGCGTGGAAGCAGGTTATTCAATTGCTCGGCAAGACGGGGGCTAAACCGATCATTGATTCGGTCTGGCCGATGGATCAGGTGCCCCAGGCGTTTGAAAGACTCAAGCAGGGGCCAATGGGAAAAGTATTAATCCGACTCGGGGTATAATGCCCCGACCTATGCCACCTGTCCTGACCATTTCGCTTTGCATGATCTCTTTGAATGACGCGAGCATGATTGGCGATTGTCTTCGCTCGTGCGCCCACTTGGTGGATGAAATCATTGTTGTCGATCATGGCAGCACCGATGGGACGCAGCAGATTGCGCGCGATCTGGGGGCGAAGGTTTTTGAGCGGAAGTGGACGGATAGCTATGCCGAGGCGCGCAATGCGAGTTTCGCGCAGGGGAGCGGGGATTGGGTTTTTGTTTTGTGCGCGGATGAGCGGCTTGAGCCGGAATCGGCGAAAATTTTTCGGCAAACTGTTGCCGTAGCATCAACAGAGGCGCTGACGGTATTGCTGATTGATGAAAGTTCAGGCGGAGAATCGATGAGCAGATACGTGCGCCTCGCGCAGCGCGCCGATCTGCCGCCGATGGTTCGGCGTATTCATGAGATGCCCGCGCGGCCGCCGAAATCGGTGGCGGATACGCCCATTCGCATTCGACATCTGGGGCACAAGCGGGGGCCAAATGCGGAAAAGTTGCGGCATTACCAGCGTTTGCTGGAATTACAATTAACCGAGACACCAGCGGATCATTATTTATTGGTGGATTTGCTGCACACGTATTGGATTCTGAAGGATCCACGCTGGGAGCCGATGATGGAGAAGGCGTCAGCGGAATTGGATCGGTCGGACCGACCGAAACATCCATTGGTAGCGGTACTGCTGGAACTGGCGATGCTCCGGCCGGCAGGCACGGCACCGCTGGCGTTGTCTGCTCATCAAGCGGCGGAGCTGGCAGAACAGTGGTACCCGAATTATCTGCCGCTGGTGGCGCTGCGCATTCGACAGGCGCTGGCGAGGAAGGATCATGCGGCGGTGATACAGCTGGCGACGCCAGTGTTTCAGCAAGTTAATACGATGAATGTTGATCCACTGCCATGCAAACGCGCATATCTAGAAGCGGATATTCATCTGCTGACCGGCGCGGCATGCGTGATGGCAAGACAACGCGAGAAGGCGATTGAGCACTTTCGGATGGCGGCAAAACATCCGGAGATTGCGAAGATTGCGAATACGAATCTCAAGAATTTGGGAACGGAATAACGTGAACGCTGAAAGCTGAACAACTCCTACCATGCCCGGAGTTCCAAGGACAAGCAGTAGGATGCGCTCATACAGCCAACATGGATAATGCACTACTGCGGTTGCTGCGAGGGGGCTGACGGCGGAGATAGGCCGGGAACGTTGCGCAATAGAAAATTAGCTAAGCGTTTCCCATCTCTATCGAGATAGGCGTACTGCGCGTCATGAAGTTGATTGCGAAGTGGCGAAACCACCTCATGGAGTAAGGGGCCGAGCGCGGGGATGGGCGGGAGCGACTGGAGGTTAGTCGATATTTCAGGCGATGGATTTAGTTGATTGGCCTTATGCGCGGTGGGCCTGATGATGAATAACATCACTACACAAGCGATCGCGCCGGCCAGCCACCACCAACGGGAGAGGCGCGAAGATGCGGCCTGGTACTTGCGAGACTGCTTTACGCTGATCATGACCTGGGCATGGAGCTCCTCGGAGAATGGGGATTGCTCATCAGCGGCGGATTTTCGCAAAGCATCCGCAAATTGATCGTGTTGCGATTTCATAGCGAGCCTCCTGCGCGAATAATTACTTTCTCGTGCGAAGATTCGTTAGCCAGGTACGGCTCAAGCTTGCGGCGGGCGCGGTGGAGCATCACTTTGATAACGATGCGCGTCCGGCCGAGTACCTGGGCCACCTGCTGGATTGAAAGATCCTCGACGTAGTATAACCAAAGGGCGGATTGTTGTTCTTCGGATAATATTGTTTGCGCGGTTGCCCAGATGCGCTGGCGCTGGTCGCGCTTCTCGAGCACATGGGCTGGATCGAGGTGATTGTCCTGGACATCGTTGGATAATTCCCCAGTGGCGTTGTGCTTGCGGTTATGACTTACAGCAAGTCGATAGGCGATTGTGAAGAGCCAGGTACGGAATGAATGGCCAGGGTGGTATTTATCAAGCGAGCGGTAGGCACGGATGAGAGTTTCCTGGGAAATGTCCTCAGCGTCGCGAAGGGATGGAAACTTGCGCTGGAGAAAACCGACGAGCGGGCCCTGGAATCGGCGAGCGAGTTGTTCGAAGGCGGCAATTGACCCACCCTGCGCATCCCGGGCCAGGTCTTGATCCGCCTGCGCGGATAACTTTTCGTCGCGGGTGTGCACGAAGGGCTCCTCGGATCGGTATTGCGCGAATAAACAGAGCTGCGTTTTGGAAATAAAGCTTGGTCTAGAAGACAGAACTAAATAATTAATTCAAATACATCATTAAGAGTTTAGTCAGAGACACCGGGAGCGGGGGCCGGGCGGGTAAGGGTTTTGGCCCCGTGGGCATGATGATGACCGAGGAAGGTATCAATAAAAGTTTCTACCGTGGAGAGTGGTACGGGCCAATCGACTTCGACGCTTTTCTGGCTGACGGACGTGGTTGCGCGAGACGCCAGATCGGAAACCATCTGGGCTTTGGGGTTGTTGCCGTTGGAAGCTGTCAGAGTGGCAAGAGCGCGAATGCCTTCGAGCGCGCCGCGCACCTGGCGGGCTGATTCGTCGGTGTCGACATTGAGCACGGCCCGCAGCACCAGATCGTCATCTCGCTCACCGATGCAGGCTTGAAAACGTTTTACTGGAGTAAGAATGGGCGAGAGCTGCTCCTGTTTTTGCAGTTCCTGAAGGCCGTCGGCCGTGGTGTAGAGGAACACCGATGCACCTTGGAATTGTTCTGCATTTTGCAGCAGAGGAACATCAGAGGCTTCGGATTGGGTCGGCTGCGTGGTCTGGGAAACGAAATCGATCTGCTGTTTTACGTCCTCGGGGGTTTGGGCGAGCACGATGACATCGGGAGATAAAAAGGCCCAGCAGACGGTATTCTCGCCCAGGGCGTCGAGTTCGAAACCGCGGTATTGGGTAGATTTGTATTGTGGACTTAGCTTTGCCATGCCGGTCAGCCGATCGCGGTCTACGGTGGCTTTGATGAGGAGCACCACGCCATTATCGTCGAAGGACCGGCCGATGAGAGTCATGGCATGAATATCTTCCGGCAAACGCATGCCAAGGGCTTGAGAAACAGTTTTCACGTTATCGTTTGTGCCCTGGGTTGAGAGGGGCGGTTGCATGCCGATGACGAATTGTCGTTTGTTCACCATCATGTGAAAACGCGGGCTGAGGATCGACCAGGTTTTGCTCTGAACCAGCGTGTCGACATCCAGATGGATCATCCATTTGGCATCCGGCGGAATATATCTTGGGTCCACTCTGCCAGCGTGGGCCGGGCGGGCGACGAACAAGAATAGTAATAGGGCCGGTACAAGAGCGGGTCTACCCAGCAGATTGATGATGTGTGTTTTCATTCAATAGCTTATACGCAGGCCGGAAGGGAATGGTTACCTGTGAAAAAATCATCGACCGATGTTTGGTAATTTTCGCCGACAGACTGCCCATGAGATACGGATATTTCTGGTGAATCACTCGTGGGCACGGAAAGACCATGAGATTCTGTCGCGGATCGCACCCCGCAAATGGGGCCTCTAGACTTGTGGGCGGAAATTTGAGAAATAGGTATGATTGGGATAATCCTAGGAGAGCAAATCGATGGAACCACTTCAGCGAATAGTTTGCGATTGGTGCGGCGGACAGAGTCCGCCGGGGGCGACTACTTGCACTACCTGCGGGGCGCCGCTGAATGTGAAGAATCTGGTCAGCGATTCGGGATGGCGGGAAGCGCCGCGCTTGCGGGATATGTCGGAGATGAAATTTGGCAACAGCACGTGCCAGGTGGAAGGCGAAATCGTGCCGGTGGCGGATATCAATCTGGGAGCGGGAGATTCAATTTTCTTTGAGCATCACGTGATGCTTTGGAAAGATGAATCCGTGCGCATGGATGTGATGCCGCTGCAGGGCGGGATCAAACGGGCGCTGGCGGGGATGCCGTTTGTAGTGTCGATTGCGTCAGGGCCAGGCCGGGTGGCATTTTCGCGCGATGCTAATGGGGAACTGGTGATTTTGCCGCTGCATCCAGGGATGGAAATGGATGTGCGCGAGCATGCGTTTCTGCTTTGCTCGCACACGATTGAATATTCCTATACGCGGATTCAGGGATTGCGCAATATTCTCTTTGGCGGGCAGGGAATGTTTATCGATCGCTTTGTCTCGCGGAGCGCACCTGGCCTCTTGATCCTGCATGGATATGGAAATGTTTTTGAGCGGCGGCTTGCACCTGGTGAGAGCATTCTGCTGGAACCGGGAGCCCTGCTATATAAAGATGCGTCGGTTGTAATGAATGTGGAGACGCAGAAATTGACGACCGGGTTTTTCGGCGGCGTGGGGATGAATCTGGTGCGCATGACCGGGCCGGGTCGGCTCGGCATTCAATCGATGTATCATCACCATCACACAGAATAAATTATGTCCAGCGCACCGACACCATCGCCGACTCCGAATAGCCCGGGCAATGTTGCCGGCGCTCACACGTATCATTGCCGATGGTGCGGAGCAGCCAGCGATGCCAGTAGCTTAAGCTGCCCGAAATGCGGCGCTCCGATCGATGTGCAGACAGCTGTCACTACCGATTCGGGTTGGAATGAGCTGCCGCCGATTCGCGATATGGCCAAGATTCAGTTTGGCCAATCGTTTTGCCAGATTGAAGGCAAATATGTTCCAGTGGCGGATTTCAAATTAGCTGTTGGCAATGGAATTTATTTCACGCACCATATTTTGCTCTGGAAAGATGAGCAGGTGCAGATCAGCGCGATGCCGATGGCTGGCGGATGGAAGCGAATGTTTGCGGGGATGCCTTTGGTGATGACGCAGGCGGCTGGGCCGGGGCGGATCGCGTTTTCAAAAGATGCGCCGGGGGAATTGATCGCGCTGCCGCTAAATCCCGGGCAATCCGTTGATGTACGCGAGCATGTGTTCATGGTGGCGACGCATGAAATTTCCTACGACTGGTTTCAGACCGGCATGTGGTTCGTTACCGGTTCGGGGAATGAACGCGAAACACATTATCCGCTGGGGATGTTCATGGATCGGTTCACCGCAACCTCCGCGCCCGGGCTATTGCTTTTGCACGGGCAGGGGAATGTCTTTGTGCGCACGCTGGCGGAGGGGGAACACATTATGATCAAGCCCACGGCACTGTTGTACAAAGACCCGCATGTGCGCATGCATCTGCATCTGGAATATCCGGGCGGAAATACCAATTTTACCTGGTGGGGGAACTGGTCGAACCGCTTCGTGTGGCTGCGCCTGCATGGCCCCGGACGCGTAGCGGTGCAATCGCATTTCCCACCGATGGAAGACCCAGGGCGTCAGATTCAGAGCATCGAGCCGCTTTCGACGCGGCAGCAGTGGTAGTTGAATCAATCTGGTCGTGGCGTAAGACTGAAGTTAAAGCGGAGAACGCGAAAGCGCAAAGACGCAAAGAGATTCACCACGAAGACACGAAGGATTGAAGATTAATTTTTTTGGTTTTTTCGTGACTTCGTGTCTTCGTAGTGAATTCGAATTCGCTTCGCGTTCTTCCTTCTCGCCTTCGCGATTTCGCGTTCTCTCGTCAGATATGAGCAAATCAGACATTTCTGATTCACCACATTTTTCCGAGTTGAATTTTTTCCCCTTCACGCTACTGTGACTTTCGCCAACAGGCGGCACACGCCGGCTGCGAGGGTTCGTGTTGAATCATTCGCAGTCACGGGAAGACGGTGAGAATCCGTCGCGGACGCGCCGCTGTAAGGGACTGAAAATTTCCTCGCCAGGTCACTGATCGAGCAGATCGATTGGGAAGGCCACGAGGGCTGATCCAGGGTCCCGAGCCAGAAGACCGGCCTGTTAGCAATTGCCACGGAATCAACTTCGATTTCGCGGCAGATCGTTAATCGTCCTCGCGATATGGGACGGTGAGGTTAATGCTTTCTTTTGCGCCACGGAATTTCTTGCAGCGCTTTTTGCGCTCGATGAATGCAACGCAATTGATGCCGAGCCCCGCCGATTTTGTATCGCCAGGCTACTTGCCGCGCGAATCGGCGAAAGGATCCGTATCATGTTTCGTTCTAATAGTTCCACCCGCTTGCTAACCGCTTGCGGTTTAGCGATTTTTATTTCCAGCTCTGCGCATGCTGCCATCAGTACGGCCGACGCTGTCGTGCAGTACGACGCCGGTAGTAGTGTGCCCAGCAGTTATTGGCTCGAACCCTATTCCGATTATTACGCCACCGCCCCGCTCGGTCTTCCCGATCCCGCGATCAATCTGGCCGAGAACGACAACGAGGGAATCTACGGCGATAATACTTATGTCACACCTTTCAACGCCCAATACAATCCTGCCTATATCACTGCCATCGGTGGAACGGGTGGATATATCGAGCTGCACATGTCGCAGCCCATCTCTACATCTGGTTATACCCTGGGTGTGCACACAGGATCGGGGCTCGAAGATTCCTCTTATCCTGATGGTGTGAATTCAAGCTCTGCCGAGACTTATACCAACATCCGTTCCGCTACAGTTCTGGTCAGCGAGGATGGCAATACCTGGATTTCACTCGGCTCTGTCGATTTCAACAATCCCACCAATATTTACACGGATATATCCGGCCCGGATGCCACTTCAGCCGGTACGCAAGAAGCCAACTTTGGCCAGCCATTCCTCGGAAATCTCTCCGATTTCGACGGTCAGGATTTTACTGGAACGCTGTCCGTTCTGAATGGCTCAGCAGGCGGGACTTGGCTCAATCTCTCCAGCACCGGGCTGTCGCAGGTGGATTACGTTGCTTTTGAAACGGATGATTCGCAAACCATGTATATCGATTCGGTCGTCGGTGTTGCCGTGCCCGAGCCGACCGCATTAGGACTGCTGGTATTGCCACTGATATTGCGCCGCCGCCGGTAAACCTTTGGTGCGACACAAGTCTAGAAGAGAACGCGAAGACGCGATGGCGCGAAGAAAAACGCGAAAAATTTCGCATAAGAAATTTCCTTCGCGCCCGCTTCGCGCTTATCCGCCTTTGCGTTCTCTTTCTTCTCTTGCTTTTACTCTTATTGAGTTGCTCGTCGTGATAGGCATCATCGCTGTGCTCCTGGCCGTTTTGCTTCCCGCCCTGGCAACAGCGCGCGAGCAGGCCAAGACGGTGCAATGCCTGAGCAATCTGCGCGAGCTGGGCGTGATGGCGCAGATTTACATTGGTGAAAACAACGGCTCATACCCTATCGCCATTTCCGGTTTTTATGACTGGGATTTCACGGAGTTTCCTGGTAAGTCAGCGACTCCTGGAATTCTCTGGGCGGGTCATGCCAATATGAAAATTCAGCAATGCCCCAGCTTCGATGGAAAAAGCGATACCCCATCCGATCCTTATACGGGATACAACTACAACACCAGTTTCATCGGTCACGGCGCCGGTGAATACACCATTGCCCCCGCGAAAGCTTCGGCTATTCACCATTCCGATCGCACCGCTCTCTTCGGCGATGGACAATACGCCAGCGGCGCCAATAAATTTATGCGGGCACCAATTCAAGAAAATCCGGTTACCACGGGCGACAAGATGAACAATCAAACACGCGTCGGCGGCACGCAGGGTTATCGGCATCGCGGCAAAACAAATGTCTGCTATTGCGATGGGCATGCAGCTTCGGTTGGCGATTGTTACCCTAATGCAATACCGCAACAACCGGCGGCGGCCGGTTGCGGATTTCTTTCGGCGGACAACAGTGCATATGACGGTCGATGACTGGCACCCAAGAAGGGATTGTGTACAACCGCGACTCTACTGCTAGAATCCCCGCCGTGGCTGATCTTCGCATTGAAAAGCTTCGTGATAACATTCGTTCGGTCTTCCTGGGGCACTCTCGCGCGGTGGAATTGTTGCTGACGGCTCTGCTGGGGCGCGGGCACGTGTTGATTGAAGACGTCCCGGGTGTCGGAAAGACCGTTTTGGCTCGTTCGCTGGCTAAATCCATCGACTGTAAATTCAGTCGTATCCAGCTTACGCCGGATTTGCTTCCCTCCGACGTGCTCGGCGTATCGATATACAACTCCAACACCCAAGCCTTCGACTTTAAGCCGGGACCGGTGTTCGCCAATATTGTATTGGCCGACGAGATCAACCGCACCACGCCACGCACCCAATCTGCTCTGCTCGAAGCCATGAGTGAAGAGCAAATCAGCGTGGAAAATCAGACCTATGCGCTGGTGCGCCCGTTCATTCTCGTTGCCACGCAAAACCCTTTTGAATTTGAAGGCACATATTATCTGCCTGAAAACCAGCTCGACCGGTTTCTGCTTCGCATCAAGGTGGGTTACCCGGATCGCAGCAATGAGCATCGCATCCTGCTCACCCAGCCGGGGCGGCATGCCATCGACGTACTGCAGCCGGTCATGAACGCCAAAGACGTCGTCGAATTGCAGGACCGCGTGCCTACGGTGCGCGTGGACAATTCAATTGTCGATTACATTCTCGACATTGCCCAGGCAACGCGGACGCATGAGCAATTGCATTTGGGATTATCGCCGCGCGGGGCATTGGCTTTGACGCAGGCGTCTCAGGCGGCGGCGGTATTGGCGGGGCGAAATTATGTAACACCGGACGATGTGAAAACGCTGGCGATTCCCGTTTGTGCCCATCGCGTGATCAGCAAAACCTATATGCACAACGGCGACGCGGATGCGACGACGCGTATCTTGCAGCAGATTCTGGATAGACTGACGACGCCGAGTTAGGGCAAGGGGCTTGAATGCTAGCGTTTCCTAAAAAAGCTCCGCCCTCTGGTCTGGTGCTGACGCCGGTGCGTCGCAAGCCTTCGATCGATGTTTCGATCACCGGGGTCATTTACATCGCGATGATGATGTTCATGGGGTTGGCTGCGATTAACTCGCAGGCGAATCTGCTGTTTGGCGTCTTCGGGTTGATGATCGGCGTGCTGCTGGTCAGTGGCTCGGTGAGCCGGCTCGTCCTTCGTGGCCTGCGCATCACGCGCACGCTGCCCGAAACTGCCAGTGTGGGACAGCCAACCACGATTTTGTATCAATTCACCAATACCAAAAAAGTCTGGCCGAGCTTATCGGTGTCGCTGGGTGAATTGGATGGGACCGAAGCATTCACAGCGCAGCCCTATTGTTACATGCTGCACGCGGCACCGGGCATGACCGCGACGG
Organism: Tepidisphaeraceae bacterium; assembly: GCA_036490535.1. Classification (GTDB taxonomy): domain Bacteria; phylum Planctomycetota; class Phycisphaerae; order Tepidisphaerales; family Tepidisphaeraceae; genus DASXDR01. Next base: position 12,480 of record DASXDR010000034.1, read on the forward strand.
TGCCGATTGAGATGACGCCGAAACGGCGCGGCTTGCATCGATTTGAGCGGTATCAGATTTCCACTAGCTTTCCATTTGGATTTATCAAGCGGGCTGCAATCGGGCGGGAGAAGGATGCTCTGCTGGTTTTTCCGGCGATTGCGGAGGTGGAGCCGAGGTTGCTGGCGATGCTGCGGTCGGGAGATAAGAGCGGAGCGATGATACGGCCGCGCCCGGGAGGGCAAGACGAGTTTTTTGGATTGAAGGAATATCGTCAGGGAGACAATCCGCGGCGCATTTACTGGAAGCGCTCGGCGCGGACGGGCGTACTCGTAGCCAAAGAGATGACACAAGTCGCGCCGCCACGATTGATGGTTCTGATGGATTCCCACATTGATAAACCATCTCGGCAGGCGCACGCGGATGTCGAGCGGGCAATTGCCATGGCGGCGTCATTGGCGAGCTATGCCCTGGAGCAGGGGCTTCTAGTCGGCCTATGTGCCTGGTCTGGAGAATGGAAAATCGTCCCGCCCGGGCGAGGCAAACGGCAGCGGCGCGATTTATTAGCCGTGCTGGCGCAGTTGCCAGTGAACCGCTCCTATGATGTAAATGCGATGATGTCAGCCGTGCGGGATTCACTGGATGATTCAGCCACCCCCGTGCTTTTGAGCCCGGTGGAAGTGCCGCTCTCTTTGAGCGACGTGGTGCGCAGCGGAATTATTTCGCTCTCGTCGGATTCACCAATCAGCCGGCAATGGTTTCGATTTCGGGCGCAGGTGGATTTCGCGCAGTCGATGCCGGAAGAGGTGTTTCGATCTGGGTTGATTTGAATAAGAAATTCCGCAGCTTTGCAGCCGCGTGGCGCGATAGTAAGTGATTAGGTTATGTACGATATTCGTCAATTTCGACCGACGCTTTTTGTGCTGCTGCTTTTGGGGATCAGCGGCTTTGCGCTGGCGGCGCAGTTGCCGGGGGTTTGGGTTTTGGCGGTGGGCACGATTCTGCTCAATTGGTGGCTGGTGCAAAAAGGGTGGTTCGCTCCGATCCCCCGATGGGCGGCGAATGTGGTGACATTTCTGGCGATGCTTTATGCAGCGCGCGAGCTGCTGATTTACGGGCGGCCGGGGGCGGTGCTGGCGATTGGTGAATTTCTGATTTTCCTTCAGGTTGTGAAAGTGTACGAACACCGGAGCAATCGCGATTCCGCGCAGCTGCTGGTTTTGAGTTTGCTACTGATGGTGGCAGCGGCGATTTCGACGGCAAGCCTTTTGTATGGCGTGCTGCTGATTATTTATCTGTTCCTCTCTCTCTATTGCTGTCTCTTGTTCCATCTGAAAATGGAGAGCGAAACCGCGGCGGCGGCACTGGCGATGACACAGGTCACGGTGAATCCAGCGACGCTCCGGCAGGATCAGCGCTTTCTGGGAAGCTCCATGCGCCGCCTGACGGCGCTGGTCGCCGGCGTGGCGATCGCGGCGGCGGTGATTGTGTTTATCTTCTTCCCGCGCATGACCGGGGCGGGCATGCTGGGCAATATCCAATTTCACCCGGCGGAAACACTCACCGGCTTTTCCGACAAGATTTCCTTCGAAGATGTAGCCAAGATTTCGCGCAATGATGACAAAGTTGCCGATGTGCAGGTACGGCACAACGGTCGGCTCGTGGATGGAACGCAGGTTTTATATCTGCGCGGCGTGACGCTTAATGATTACGTGGATCATGATTCCGACACGGGCGATAGCTGGACATGGGAGCGCAGGCCTGAAACAACAATGTATATGACGCCTCCCAAGACCGCCGAGCCGCCACCGAGCAGCCCGACCGATCTGGGAACGCCTTCAGGAAATGATTTGTGGGAGCAAACTATTTCTCTCCAGCCCACGGGGACCGATACACTTTTCAGTCTCGGTGGAGCGCATGAATTTCAGCCAATCTCGCGCGAGATCAAGGATTTACGTGTCTGCTGGTATGACCAGACGATGAAGGCATCGATCGAGCAGCTTTCCAGCTCGCTGCGATATGTGGTGACTGCGACGACCTACCCCAGCCTGGCGGCAAATGATCCGCAGCAGCTGCCGCCATTACAATCTCATATTGATCCAAAGATCACGGCCATCGCGCAGGAGGCGGATGTAAGCGGAGGCGATTCGCGCGGCACTTATGCAACCCGGCGTCAGAAGGGGGCACTATCTGATCCGCTGGATTTGCCGATCGCCCAATCGATTGAATCTTATCTGCGGCACAATTTTGCTTACACGCTTGATCTGACCGGCGAACGAAAACTCGATGGGCGGGATCCGCTCGTTGCATTTTTGACGAATTTTAAAAAAGGGCACTGCGAATATTTCGCGGGAGCGATGACGCTGATGTGCCAATCGCTTGGACTTCAGGCCCGCATGGTCGTCGGCTTCAAATGCGATGAATACAACGATATAGGGCATTATTACATCGTTCGCCAGAGTCAGGCGCATGCATGGGTAGAGGTGCTAGGCGGTGACGGCCTGTGGCATACCTTCGACCCAACCAGCGCCAATGACGCCGGCGTGATTACGCCGCCGACTATGCTGACGCGCGTTGAGCATGTGATGGATTATCTGGAATACACCTGGGCCAGCAGCGTGGTGGCGTATGATTCCAATGCCCGCAGCAATCTGTTGACCGTCGCCAGCAATCGGCTGGATTCCGCACGGGGACGCGGCAATGACATTATCAGTACTCTGAAACAGAAATTCACCACGGATTTGTTTATCCAGGTTTCGTCGAACGTGCTGGGGATTCTCGTGGGCGTGATGATTTTCGCGATGTGCGCTGCGGTGGGATATTTCATCTTTGAACGCTGGCGCATGCGGCAACGGGCGCGGCGCATCGGGCTGGACGCGCTGCCGCCGGCAGATCAATTGCGGCTGGCGCGGCAGTTGGGATTTTATGCCAACATGATGGCCGCTCTGCATGCGCGCGATATCAACAGGCCGGCGCATCTGACGCCGATGGAATTCGCACGCTCGCTGACTTATTTGCCAGCAGAAGGATATGAGCTGATTCATAAGATGACGCGCATTTTCTATCGCATCCGTTATGGAGACGCGCGGCTGACCGCAGGGCATCAAAAGCGTTTGGCTAATAGCCTGGAAGAACTGCGCAAGTCGCTCGGTAAAACCAGAGCTGTATAGTTCGACTGAAGCTCACGGATAGCTATCCGTTGGGTTTGAATCCATCAGCCCTAAACAAACCTGCTTCTTGGGCCTAGAATGCCCGTCTATGGCCTCGATTCAATTACCGGATGGAAGCGTTAAGGAATTCGCCGACGGCACCACTGTCCAGCAGGTGGCGGAGTCGATCGGCAAAGGTTTGGCCAAAGCTGCGGTAGCGGCAAAGGTGGATGGCAAAGTCGTCGATCTTTCCACGCCACTGAGTGGTTCTCATTCATTAGCCATTCTCACCGAGCGCGATTCGGAAGCACTCCAGGTGCTGCGGCACTCGACCGCGCATGTAATGGCCGAGGCTATCCAGCGCATCTGGCCCAAGGCGTTACTCGCCTATGGCCCCGCGCTCGAAACCGGCTTTTATTACGACATCGCGCTGGAAGACCCAATCTCCGCCAATGATTTCGCCAAGATCGAAAGCGAAATGGAAAAGATCGTCGCGGAGAATCGAGCGTTCACACGTTATGAAATTCCTTTTGATGTAGGAATCAAACGTCTTGTGGCAGAAGGCAACAAATACAAGATTGATAACGCGAAGCGAGCAAGAGAAGCAGGTGCTCAAAACTTGTCTTGGTACATCACTGGCAAACCAATAAAATCCGAAGAAAGAGGTGGGGATCCGGTGTATTTGTTATCCGATCATGATGCAGTCCCATTAAGTGCGGACAATGGCGGCTATATCGATACACGTTTAATTCACCCATATCGTGGCGGGAGCCGATTGGCAGATAGCAACTGGGAAGACCTCTGCATGGGCCCGCACGTTCCCACGACCGGCAAAATCAAGGCATTCAAGATCATGTCGGTCGCCAGCTCACACTGGCATGGCGACGTTTCCAGCGACCGCTTCCAGCGTGTTTATGGCACCGCGTTCTTCGACAAAAAACAACTCGAAGAACATCTGAAAATGATCGATGAGGCCAAGAAGCGCGACCATCGCGTGCTTGGGCCGGCGCTGGGTCTGTACACCATTGATGATGCAGTTGGGCAGGGCCTGGTGCTCTGGAAACCCAAGGGAGCAATCGTTCGGCAGGAGCTACAGAATTTCATCAGCGAGCATTTGCGTCGGCAGGGATATTCACAGGTATTCACACCGCATATCGGCCGGCTGGGCTTGTATAAAACCTCCGGCCATTATCCGTATTACCGTGAATCGCAATTTCCGCCGCTGGTGGATCGCGAAATGATCGACGCACTGGCGAAGGAGAATTGCGGCTGCGCGGAGTTGTCCAATCGCATGGAGAAGGGCGAGATTGATGGCTATCTGCTCAAGCCGATGAATTGCCCGATGCACATCAAGATTTTCGCTAGCGAGCAGCGCAGCTACCGTGATATGCCGGTACGCCTGGCAGAATTTGGCACCGTCTATCGCTGGGAAAAGTCCGGCGAACTAGGCGGCATGACCCGCGTGCGCGGATTCACCCAGGATGACGCGCACCTGTTCTGCACCGAAGAGCAAGTCTCCGCAGAAATTCAGGGTTGTCTGGAACTAGTCAAAATAGTTCTCGGCACCCTGGGCATGAATCAATACCGTGTCCGTGTGGGCCTGCGCGATCCCGATAGCGCAAAGTACGTCGGCGACGCTTCCCAGTGGGACCGCGCCGAAGCCGCCTGCATCTCCGCCGCCGAATCGCTCGGCGTCTCCTTCACCAAGGAGCCCGGCGAAGCGGCTTTCTATGGCCCCAAGATCGATTTCGTGATCAAGGATGTCATCGGCCGCGAATGGCAGCTCGGCACTGTGCAAGTTGATTATCAATTGCCCCAGCGTTTCGATCTTTCCTACACCGGCGCTGATAATAAATCGCATCGCCCGGTGATGATCCACCGCGCCCCCTTCGGCTCGATGGAACGCTTCATCGGCGTGCTGACCGAGCATTTCGCGGGCGCCTTCCCGCTGTGGCTCGCCCCCGTGCAAGTCGCGGTGTTATGCATCAGCGAAAAATTCAACGACTACGCCCACAGCGTTGTCGAACAACTAAAAACCGCCGGCCTGCGCGTAGAAGCAAACCTGAGTGCTGAGAAAATCGGCGCCAAGATCCGCCAAGCGACCTTAGACAAAGTGCCCTATATGCTGGTGCTCGGCGAAAAAGAACAGGCAGCCAACACTGTCGCCGTCCGCCACCGCACTGCGGGCGATCGCGGCCCTATTCCTATTGCCCAATTCATCGACCAAATAAAATCCGAAATCTCCCAACGCGCCGCTAGTTAAAGCGTCACCGGCAGTGGCGCTTCAGTGCATTGGCTTTGCCAACGTAAATAAACGGCGGAAAATAGTTGGCGAAAGCGCTAACCAATGGTAAAATCTAGTCAGACTAGTCAGGAGCATTGAATGAACCGCTGGCAACTTCAGGAAGCCAAATCTCGATTCAGTGAAGTTATCGAGCTTGCCTTGGAAAAGGGGCCGCAGATTATTACTCGCAGGGGGCAGGAAACAGCCGTGCTTATTTCCGCGGAAGAATTTCGCCGGCTTCAATCGCTGCGAAAACCGCTAGGACAATTTCTTCTACATTCACCCCTGCGTGGCTCCAATCTCGATCTTCGCCGAGTTAAAGACCAGCCCCGAAAAGGACCGGAGTTTTAATTCATGCGCTGCTTACTCGATACCTGCGTCATTTCTGAGTTGACGACAAAAATTCCCAACCCAAAAGTTGTCGAGTATCTGGATGCGTTGGATCCAGGCAGCACGTTTCTGAGCGTGATCTCAATTGGCGAAATTCAAAAGGGCATTTCCAAAATGCCGTCCTCAAAGCGCAAGACTCAACTGCGCCAGTGGTTCAACGATTTTCTATTGGTGCGATTCAGCCAAAATTTACTCGATGTCGATGTGCGCACCATGCTGGTATGGGGTGATCTCCGCGCCGAGCTCGAAAGCAAGGGTCGGCCGATGTCGACATTGGATTCAGTTATCGCTGCCCAGGCCAGACTTCATGATCAGACATTGGTCACTCGAAACGTGAACGATTTTGCCGGAGCTGGCGTGCAAATTGAAAATCCTTGGAGGTAGTTCGCCAATTCATTTCAACCGAATAATATGCCTGCGATCCTCAACCTCCCCTTCATTCTTAGCGCGATAAATAAGCTGCTCTGCCCCGCTGGCGCGAGAATCGGGGGTGTAATCATCATCGCGCACTTTCACCGTGGAAAGTCGGATTTCATCCCCCATTCGCTCGCCGACCAAAAATGCGTGCGGCCAATAGCAGAGCGAGGGGCAACCAATACAAATCAGGTTGTCTCGCTGCACGATGGATTGGCAATGGGTATGCCCGGTAAGAAATAGAACTTCACGATTGTGCCGCGCCAGAAGCGAGCGAAGTTGGTCCGAATTATCTAAACCGAGCATGGGCTCGTCGGATGCCCGCACGGTTTGCTTGAGCGGGTGATGGCAGAAAATGGCCACGGGAACCGAGCCGTGATGGCCGAGAAATTCCTGCACCAATTGCAGTTGCTTATCATCCAGCCGCCCATGCCATTTGCTATCGGGCAGGCCCTCAATTGCACTATTGAGAATTAGTGCCGGCATGCCCCACGCCATGGTTTGTCGTACCGGCGCGATGCCCCAGCTTTTTTGGAAATCATCAAAGCTACCCCGCTGCGTTTCGTGGTTGCCCAGAATCGGTTCGACCTGCGACCTGATCGGCTCGAGAATTTGTTTGGCAGCAGTATATTCCGAATCCCACCCCTGATTGACCGTATCGCCCAGCAGAAAAGTTTTGCCGATCCCAATCTGCTGAATTTTTTCCACCGCCTCGGCGAGCAACAACTCAGGGGCTCCCTGATGGCGAATCATATGAGGCCGCTCTTCCCCCACATGCACGTCGGCCAGCACGGCAATCCAATCAGAAGCTGCATCAATCGAATCAGGCATAGGTCATGCGGATTATAGAGACCATAATCAATCAGCGAAATATCGCTATGGCATTTGCGGCATGGTCGCTTCAGCGAACATGAAAAACCCAAAATGATTTCAATTCTACGACTCGAAATGCCTGTTGTAACTAGCCTTATCTTCGAGGAAGATACCAGACAGGAATGGACGCCAGCGATTGGATAGAATAACGGGAGAGGCAAAACGAGTCCCACGGCAATTGGCCGCGGGCTTTTTTTGACGATAGATTTTTTAGAAAGTGCGAATTTATGGATCCGTTTGATTTCATTAATCGTGCTAATGCGGATTACATCGAGCAGCTTTACCAGACCTACAAGAGTGATCCCCGGCTGCTCGAGCCGCACTGGAAAGCATTCTTCGCCGGGTTTGACCTGGGCAATTCCAAGTCTGGCGTAACCCCCGGCACACAGATAAGCCAGGAAGCCTCCACCTGGTCGCAGCCGAATTTGGCCATCGATGCCGCAGACCTGATCCACTCCTACCGTGAGCTCGGCCATTTCATCGCCAACCTCGATCCGCTCGGCCATGACCGCCCCAATCATCCACTGCTCGATCTCGATCATTTCAACCTGAGCGTTAACGACCTGGACCGCCCGACCGGCCAGACAACCTTCCTCGGCAAAAATGACGGCACCCTGCGCGATCTGCTGGAAAAATTGCGCTTAACTTACTGCTCCACCATCGGCGTGGAATATCTCTCGATCTCCGATAAAGCCCAGCGCGAATGGCTCCAGCAGCGCATCGAGCCAACCTACAACCATCCCGATTGTGGCGGCAGCGAATGCAAAGAAATTCTCACGCAGATCGTCGCTGCCCAAGGCTTCGAAGAATTTCTGGAAACCAAATACGGGAACGTCAAGCGATTTGGCTTGGAAGGCGCCGAGGCGCTGATCCCGATGATGAACGCCATGGTCGATGATGGCGCCACCCTGGGCGTGGAAGAAATCGTCATCGGTATGGCTCACCGCGGCCGGCTCAATGTCCTGGCCCACGTGCTGAACAAACCCTACGACCTGATCCTCAGCGAATTCGAAGGCACCAGCATCAAGTCCGAAGATGGTGACGGCGACGTGAAATACCACCTCGGCTACAGCAATGACCGCACTGCCAAGTCCGGCAAAAAAGTGCACGTTTCGCTCAGCTACAACCCCTCGCACCTCGAGCTGGTCAACCCGGTCGTCGAAGGAATCGTTCGGGCCAAGCAATATTATCTCGATGACAAGACCCGCACGCGGGTGGTACCGATCCTGATTCACGGCGATGCAGCCTTCTGCGGCCAAGGCATTGTGCAGGAAACCCTCGCCCTTTCCGAAATGCCTTACTGGCGCACCGGCGGCACGATCCACATCATCGTGAACAACCAAATCGGCTTTACCACCATGCCCAAACAGGGCCGATTTACTCCCTATCCCACCGATGTCGCCAAGATGATCCAGGCCCCCATTTTCCATGTGAATGGCGATGATCCGGAAGCAGTGGCTCATGTCGCCAAGCTCGCCATCGCGTTCCGCCAGCAGTTTCACTGCGACGTGATGATCGACATGTGGTGCTACCGCCGGCACGGACATAATGAGCAAGACGAGCCGACATACACCCAGCCCGTGATGTACCGGGAAATCGAAGCGCATCCGCGCCCGCGTGAAATTTATACCGACAGGTTGATCCAGGCGGGCAAGATCACCGCCAGCGAGGTCGAAGCGATGAAGACCGAGCTTCGCGCCAAAATGGATGCCGCCCAGAAAACTGCCAAGGAAGAACGACCCAAGAATAAAGTGACGATGCTCGGCGGCGTCTGGAAGGGACTAGCTCGCGCCGGTAGCGATTGGTCGGCCAAGACCGCCATCAGCGAAGAAACCATTCGCCTGATCGGTGAGCGCGGCACATCCGTCCCCGAAGGTTTTACCGTTCATCCAAAATTACAGCGCTTGCTTTTAGAGCCGCGCAAGAAAATGAGCGAAGGAAAAATCCCCGTCGATTGGGGCTGCGGCGAGATGTTCGCTCTAGGCTCCATGCTGCTGGAAAAAACCCCCATCCGTTTCGTTGGTCAGGACGCCCAGCGCGGCACCTTCGGTCACCGCCACGCATGCCTGCACGATTACAATAACGGCGATAAATATTACCCACTGGCCAATCTCAAGCCCGAGGCCGATCAGGCTCCGTTTATTATCGTTAACACAATGCTCTCCGAGCTGGCCGTGCTGGGATTTGAATATGGCTTTGCATCCGCCGACCCGCGCAACCTGGTGATCTGGGAAGCCCAGTTCGGCGATTTCGTCAATGGAACGCAAGCGATTATCGATCAGTTCATCGCCGCCGCAGAAAGCAAATGGGCCAAGATGTGCGGCTTGGTGATGCTGCTCCCGCACGGCTACGAAGGCGCGGGGCCCGAGCATTCCAATGCGTATCTGGAGCGATTCCTGTCGCTATCCGCTGATGAGAATTGGCAGGTTTGCTATCCCAGCTCGGCGAGCCAATATTTCCATCTATTGCGGCGGCAGATGCAGCGGAATTTCCGCAAGCCGTTGATTGTAATGACCCCCAAGAAATTGCTGCGTCTGGACATGGCCGCTTCACCGCTGAAGGAATTCACTGAAGGACAATATCAATTGGTGCTGGATGATCCGATGCAGTTGCCGCGTGAGAAGGTCAAACGCCTGCTGCTATGCACCGGCAAGGTTTATTATTCCCTGCACGCTGAGCGATTGAAACAGAATCTCCAGAATCTGGCGATCGTGCGTGTGGAGCAGTTGTATCCATTTCCGCAGAAAGAAGTGCAGGCGATTCTTGCCAAGTACAACGAAGCCCAGGAAGTCTGCTGGGTGCAGGAAGAGCCGCGCAATCGCGGGGCGTGGTCATTCATGCGGAATTGGCTCGAGCAGATGCTGCCGGATACCGCCGTGCTGACCTATGTGGGCCGCGATGCCGCATCCAGCCCAGCGACCGGCTCGGTCAAGGTGCACGAAGCCGAAGAAAAGGAATTGATCTCGCAAGCCCTGGATTTACCGGTGGCGCAGGCGGCTCCGATACAGCCCAAGCCGGAATTAGCGCGAGCGGGAAGTTAGGACCAACAGTTCTAAGTTCTAAGTTCTAAGTTCTAAGTTTTGTTTGCCGTGATCTTTCAACTCAGAACTCAGAACTTAGAACTTAGAACTAATTTTTGAAGGAAGATCATGGCAATTCAGGTTCAAGTGCCCAGCATGGGCGAATCAGTCACTCAGGCCCTGCTGGTAAAATGGCATAAAAAAGATGGCGATGCCGTCGCGATCGATGAGCCGCTCTGCGAGTTGGAAACCGACAAAGCCAATGTCGATGTTCCTGCCCCCAGCGCCGGCATCGTGCATCATGTGAAAGAAGAAGGCCAGACCGTCGGCATCGGCGAAGTTGTCGCCCGCATTGACGACAATGGGAAGGCTGCTCCCGTCGCCAAAGGCGGCATGCCCTCCACATCCGCAGCATCATCCGCTGATACCTCCGAGCCGGTAAATAAAATCGGCGCATCCGAAGATCGCGCCAACGAAACCATCAAAAAATTCAACGCTGCGCTCAGCCCCGCCGTGCAAAAGATGGTCGAGGAAAATGCAATCGACCCATCGCAGATCAAAGGCACTGGTCCCAACGGCCGGCTAACCAAGGAAGACGTTCAAGGCTTCATCGAAAAGCGCCGCTCCGCCGCTCCTCCAGCCGCGCCCAAGCCGCAAACTGCTCCAAAAACAGAATACCCCGCTCCCGTAACCGCTAACAAACCCGCTCCCGCCACCGAAGCCAAGGTCGACTTCGCCCCCGATGGCACGCGCCGGGTGGCCATGACCAAAATCCGCAAACGTATCGCGGAAAACCTCGTCAAGGCTCAGCACACCGCCGCCATTCTCACTACGTTCAATGAAGTCGACATGCAGGCCATTATGGACCTGCGCAGCAAATACAAAGAGCGTTTCCAGGAAGTGCACGGCATCGGCCTGGGCTTCATGAGCTTCTTCTCCCGCGCCGCAGTTTTAGCTCTCAAGGAATTCCCGCGCGTCAACGCCTACATCGAAGGCGACGATGTCGTTTATCACAACTACGTGCACTTGGGCATCGCCGTTAGCACGGAGCGCGGTCTGGCCGTCCCCGTAATGCGCAATGTCCAGAACCTCTCTTTCGCCGCCATCGAAAACGGCATCAAACGCCTCGCCACCGCCGTGCGCGATGGAAAGCTCGGCCTCGATGACCTCTCCGGCGGCACCTTCACCATCACCAACGGCGGCGTCTTCGGCTCGCTGCTCTCCACTCCCATCATCAACTCTCCCCAAGCCGCGATCCTCGGCATGCACGCCATCCAGAAACGCCCGGTCGTAGTCAACGACAAAATCGAAATCCGCCCCATGATGTACCTCGCTCTCAGCTACGATCACCGCCTCGTCGACGGCCGCGAATCCGTCAGCTTCCTCGTCCGGCTCAAGCAATTGCTCGAAGACCCCTCGCGGCTGATGCTGGAAATCTAAACCACCATTAATGAAGCCCAATGACCGGACACCCGCGCGATATTTAGCGGCGCGTCCGCAGGATCGCGTTGGATTACACTGTTCAATGCGGTGCTTCGCACCGCCGCTGAATATTTCGCGAAAAAATTATTTTCTAATTTTTGATTATTGGAAACCGATTGGTCGCACTTCATCCGCCCGATGAAGATGGAGTAAAGACAGTTTGCTGCGCACCCGGCGGTGTCCAATTGATATACAGGCTAGCCGTGCCTGTATCGTGCGCATATTCGATGGTGATATCGTGTTGCCCCTCAGGGAGCTCGACCGAGCCATCGGAAGGATTCGCGGAGAGATTATCCACCGCAAGAATTTGCCGGATTTCCGTGCTGATTTTCACTCCGCCATTACCGCTGACATAGAAGCGATACCAACCTTGCTCAGGCACATTTATTTGGCCCGCGTAGCGAACGGAAAAATGATCCGAAGGCATATCCGCCTGCGGGTCGATGGAATTAGTGCCACGCTCGTCATTCAGGTCAAAATCGATCATGGGCGTGACAGATTCCTTGGCTAAGTCGCCAAAGTGATTATCACGGTAATACTCGGCGCGGAGCAGAGGCGCTTTGGCAAAAGCATCCGTTCCCATAACCGCTTTGACATCATCCACCGACCACGGATGCCCATCCGGATAGACGACCCCATGGAACGGAGCGGCATTTTCTTTGGTGGCAGGCGATTGGCGATTCTGCTTCCATGCAAATCGGCAGTTATCCCTCCCGATCCCAAATTCCCAAAGCTCCCACCCGCAATGATTCCGAAAATGCTCGACCACGCCCGGCACCGTCATTCCTTCACGATTCATGCATTCCGTGCACAGCGTGTCCGGCCCGCCTTTGAGATTGTACCCACCATATAAATGCCAGGAGATGAAATCCGAATAAGGTCCGCCACTGAAATCCACTCCAGTCGCCGTGACAGGAATCTTCGTCCCCGTCGCGTGAATCCAATCCTCCGCATTTTTGAGAATGCGAATCGTCCCGGCGGATTTATTCGGCTCATTATACGTTTCCCAAAACGCAATCCTCGGATCCGCTTTGTGCGCATTAACGATATCCTGCACATACGCTTGTAACTGTGGGCGATTTTGTTCGTAATGCGCCTTCACATCGTCCCCGGGGCACTGCAGCCACTGGCTATTATGCACGCCATAAATCGGAGCAGGGTATTGATAATCCTTCGATAAAATTTCCTTCGGAGGTTGATTCCAGCAATCATCGAAAAAGATAAATTCCACTTTAATGTGATATTTGTCAGCGCGTGTTAGAAAGTCCTCGACGTTGTTCAGCAGCTTCTGCTTATCTTTGAGATAAACAAAGTAGTGCAGAAACACGCGTACGCAATTGAATCCATAAACACTGGCATAATGCAGCTCGCGATCATTGCGAGCAGAGTCGTATTTATCCCATTCCTGCGCTTCATTAACGCAATTTGTGGGTACAAAAACAGCGCCTTTGACCCAGAGCCAATTGCGCGGCACAGCAGCATGTGTGAACAACGGATACGCCACAGCGATAGCCAAAAAAGCAGCTGTAGATTTCCACAAACCACGAATCATAGAATCTATTCCTTCCTTGATTTGTGTATACCAATAAATGAGATGATGTTAAACGCCCTTGCGATGCGCATCATATCGCCCCTATGATTTTCTGTTCATAAGAAAGGCATGAACTTGGCTGAAAATACGCAATACGATCTGGTTATCATTGGCGCCGGCCCCGGTGGTTACGTCGCAGCGATTCGCGCCGCGCAGCTGGGCATGAAAGTCGCCTGCGTCGAAAAGCAATACCTGGGCGGCACGTGCTTGAACGTCGGTTGTATCCCTTCCAAAGCGCTCCTGGATTCCTCCCAGCGGTATTACGAATTGAAAGGCGATATCGCCAAACATGGCATCGCGGTGGGAAACCTCTCGCTGGATTTGCACAAGATGATTGCCCGCAAGGATGATGTGGTCAAAAGCCTCACCAGCGGCGTGGGGATGCTGTTTCGCAAAAACAAGGTCGATCATTTCCCCGGAACAGGCGCAATCAAATCCGCATCGCAGGTGGAAGTTTCCGCCGCCGACGGAAGCAAACAGACATTATCCGCTAAGTACATTTTAATCGCGACGGGTTCTGTTCCCGCAGGACTCCCGACGATTTCCTTCGATGGCAAAAACATTCTTTCCTCAACCGAAGCGCTAGCCTTAATCGAAGTGCCCAAGAAATTACTAGTAGTCGGTGCCGGCTATATCGGCCTGGAAATGAGCAGTGTCTGGTCGCGGCTCGGAGCCGAAGTGCAAGTGCTCGAGTTTCTCGATCGCGCGCTCCCTGGCATGGATAAAGAATTTGCCGGCCTTTTGCAGCGAAGCCTGGAAAAACAAGGAATCAAATTCCATTTCGGGGTAATCGCAGAAAGCGCGAAAGTGGAAAATGGCAAAATCAAAGTAGCCTGGAAATCCAAAGATGGCTCGCAGACCGGAAGCGAAGACGCAGACAAGGTTCTGGTCTCTATTGGCCGCAAGCCGCTCACCGAAAGCCTGGGCTTGGAAAAGCTCAATGTCATGATGGACAAGCGCGGCTTTATTCAGGTCAACACCAAAACTTTCGAAACCAGCGTGCGCGGAATTTTTGCCATCGGTGACGTCATCGGCGGCCTGATGCTCGCCCACAAAGCCGAGGAAGAAGGCATCGCCGCCGTCGAGCGCATGGCTGGCCAGGCAGGCCATGTGAATTACAAGCATTGTCCCGCCGTGGTCTACACGCATCCCGAACTTGCCACGGTGGGCTTAGATGAAGAAACCGCCAAGGCCCAGAACCTGACTATCAAAATCGGCAAATTCCCCTTCGCCGCCAACGGCCGCGCCAAAGCCATGGGCGAAACCGAAGGCTCGGTAAAAATCATCGCCGATGCCAAAACAGATGAGATTCTCGGCTGTCAAATCCTCGGCCCCCACGCCTCCGACATGATCGCCGAGGTCACCGTCGCCATGGAAATGGGCGCCAGCAGCGAAGATATAGCCCGATCGTTCCACGCCCACCCCACCCTGGAAGAGGCAATCAAAGAAGCCGCCATGGCCGTGGATAAACACGCGATTCATATTTAAGCGTTACCTATTCCAAATCTTTCGTTTAGCCCCGGCCCTTGGGCCGGGTTACCCGCTCGTACGTTAACTCAACACCACTCAATTGCGCCGCGATTGCCCGCTTTCTCTGGCCCTTGGAGATTCCTATATCTTGCCAAGGATAATCAATATATATTGCTCACGAATCATCTCATGAGCGAACAACCGATTGCTATTGGCGAGAGGCGTCCGGTTGCAGCGCGGGATCGGCATATCTTCCAAGTTTTGGCCGCAAAGATGGCCCATGCCGGGATCACGCCCAATTCGATCTCAGTTGCCGGGATGTTTTGCGGAATCGCCGCGGGTGCCGTGCTCGTCGTCACACCATATGTTTCTTCGTGGGAGCAGCGGCTCGCATATCTTTCATCCGCCATTTTTATCCAATTACGCCTGCTCGCTAATATGCTAGATGGCATGGTCGCGGTCGATTCCTGCGCGCGCTCGCCGGTAGGCGGTTTATATAATGAAATCCCCGATCGGGTTTCCGATGCCGGCACGTTGATCGGAGCAGGGCTGGCTATTTACAGCAACCTTCTCGTGGGATTGGCCGCCACATCCGTGGCGATTTTTGTTGCATATGTGCGGGCCCAGGCCAAGGTCTGCGGCGCACCGCAGGATTTCTGCGGGCCAATGGCCAAGCAGCACCGCATGGCGTTGATGACCATCGTTCTGGTTTATCTGACAATCACGCCACAATTTTTACAGCCTCTCTGGGACAGAGATGGTCTGATCGTACTGGCACTGTGGATCATCATTATCGGCGGAACCGCCACCGCCATTCGCCGGCTCATTCGCGCCGCTCGCGCCCTGCGGAACACATCAGTATGAATTCGCAAACGCAAGCAAGGCTTTTCGGTTATTCGCAGGCATTTGCTGATCCCGCCACGCGCCTGCTCGTTGGCATCATTGTCGTCGTTCTTGTTACTGCCGGTGTTGCGATCGGCATCCTCGCAGCATCCAAAATAATCGGGCCGAATTTAAAGAGTGAATTGTTCAAACGCTATTTCGCCTGGTTGATCATCGTGCCGTTGATGATCGGACCCGTTTTGCTCGGCGCTGCCTGGGCGATTCTGGCCATTACCATTCTTTCTCTTCTTTGCTACCGAGAATTTGCCCGCGCTACGGGCTTGTTCCGTGAAAAACTCATCAGCCTCTTCGTCGTGATCGGGATATTGCTCTTGAATTTTGCTGCGCTCGATAATTGGTATGGATTTTTCGTCGCGCTGAATTCTTTATGTGTCGGAATTATCGCGGTCATTACGATTCTGCGGGATCGCCCACAAGGCTATATCCAGCGCGTTGCACTGAGTGTCTTTGCATTCATGCTCTTTGGCGTATGCCTCTCTCATCTCTCGTACATGGCCAATGATCCGCATTATCGCGCGATTCTGATCATGCTCGTGATGACGGTGGAGCTGAACGATGTTTTTGCGTTCTGCGTCGGCAAGACTTTGGGCCGTCATAAGCTCGCTCCGAACACCAGTCCTAATAAAACTATCGAAGGTTCCCTCGGAGCTGCGATCTTGACCACAATCTTGGTGACATGGCTGGGCCACAATGTTTTTTACCAGTCGCCATTGGATGATCTGCCGCATTTGATTGGCCTCGGATTGATCATCAGCCTCGTGGGCCAGCTTGGCGATCTGCTTCTCTCCAGCATCAAGCGCGATCTAAGCATCAAAGACATGGGCACCACCATCCCCGGTCATGGCGGGTTCCTCGATCGCACCAATAGCCTGCTTCTGGTCGCACCGGCGGTTTTTCATTACGTCGGATATTTCGTGGGCTTCGGGTTGGATCAGCAAAAACGTATTTTTAGCGCCGGCTGGTAAAGCATGGATAACTGGAAATACCAGCCCGCAAAAGACCTTCAATTGCCTCTGCACCAACGCCTGCGCAGCTCGCGGCGCGAGTCAGGATTGATCGAAACCATCGGCCACCTCACTTGGTGGACTTTTGTTCGCGCAGTGTTGCGGATTCTCCATCGTCTGCAAATTGACGGTCGCCAGCATTTGCAGATCTCGCCTCCCTTTGTAATTGTTGCCAATCACTCCAGCCATCTCGATGCGTTAGTGCTGGCCTCACCATTGCCCTGGCGATGGCGCGATCGCGTATTTCCCATTGCTGCGGGAGATACATTTTTCGAAACCCGTGCCGCCACGGTTTTCGCTACAGTCGCCATGAACGCACTACCTCTCTGGCGAAAGAAAATGGGTGCCCATGCCCTGGACGACCTGCGCAATCGGCTGATCGAAGAGCAATGCATTTATGTACTATTCCCCGAAGGCACGCGCAGCCGCGACGGGCAGATACACAAATTTCACGCTGGACTGGGAATGCTGATCGCCGGCACCAATGTCCCGGTGATCCCGTGCCATCTGTCGGGCACATTTGCTGCTTTGCCTCCGCACCGCAGTTGGCCTCGCCCAACGAAAATCCATATGCGTATAGGTCCGCCTCTGACCTTTCCCGATGTCTCCAACAACCGCCAAGGCTGGGAAATTATTGCCGCCAACGCCGAGTCCGCCGTTCAACAACTCGCTATAATTAAATAAGGTTCAACACCAAGGAGCCACATGGCCAAGGCGAATGTCGATCCAGCGGACCTGAGGCGATTTTCTCAGGACCTCAAGCGGTTCAATAACGATCTGGAAGGCTTACTCTCCGGTCTACATTCCAAGATGGTTGCACTGGAAGCAACCTGGCGCGATCAGGAGCAGCGCAAATTTGCTGAAAGCTTTGGCCAGACCGTGAAAGTTCTGGGTCAGTTTATCGAAAATTCCAATCAGCACGCGGCTCTGCTTGGCAAAAAAGCGTCGATGATCGAGGAGTATCTTAAACAGCGTTGATGGATAGTTGTTCGTGGTTGGTTGTCAAAGCATTTAACAACTAACCACGAACAACTATCAACTATCTCTTATGAAAGCGCATGTTGATTCGCTGGAAGTTCTCAAGTCTTTCAGGGTTTCTCTCTGGAAATTCCAGGAGTCCGTCATGGCCGCCCTCGCCGACGCCGAAGGCGAGGTGCATCGCACGCTGGTCTGGCTGGAAACTGAGCAACTGGTCTTCTGGGAAAACCAGATCCGCAAGCGGCACGACTGGGTGGAAAAATGCAAGGAAGCATTTCGCCAAAAGACCATCTACAAAGATGCCGCCGGCCATCGATCTTCAGGATTTGATGAACGCAAAGAGTTGGAAAAGGCCAAGAAATCCCTGGAAGAAGCGGAAGAAAAATATCAGTATGTCAAACGATACGTGCGAATTCTCCAGAAGGAATTGCAGAACTATAGCGGCTCAGTGCAGCGTTTCTCCACGGATGTAATGACCAATCTGCCCAATACCGCGGCAAAATTGGAAACGATGCAGGAACAGTTAGAACAATACGTGAATCTAGCCGTGCCACAGGAAGTAGGCAGCAGTCCTGAGACTGGCAGCGAAGCGTCGATGGCGCGGGGAGATTCGCAAAAACCTCAGGTGCCCAGCGAACAATGGCCCGCCCCGCAGAATCGCCATGGGCCGCTGGTCGATGGTGCGAATTTTCTGCTCACGCAGACGCCTCTGACCGGCCCGCATCGCCTGGCAATTGCAATGATGAAAGTGAAGCGAGTTGTTCCCGAACCCATTCAATGGGTGACAATTTCTGCCGACCTTAAACAGCCCGAGGACGTTTATCTCCACCGCGCCAATCCCACCGAGGCAGCCGATTCTGGATGGTATGTAAGCGCGGTCCATCAGGAACAGCGGGGAAACGAGAACATTCGCATTACCGTTGAGACGCTGTTGGAAGTCAGGCCAGACTGGCGGGAGATGCTTAGCCTGCCGATTGATTTTGTGGTGATCATGGCAGCGGGAAGCATTGCCAATGTCTATAATGAAAAGGGGGAGGACATGTGGAAGGGAAAGCGAAGCTGATCCCATGGGCGTTTACGAAAGCCGCGGACAAATTGCCAAGGCCATCAAAGACCTCAATGCCAAATGGCATGATGTTAAGATGGATTGGAACGATGCGCGCAGCGAAGCGATCGAAAAAGATTTCCTGGAACGCTTGGAGATCAACGCCCGCACCGCCGGCTCGGCGATGGACCAGATGGCGATCTTGCTGACGAAGATTAAGAATGATTGTCGGTAGGAAAATCGGCGAGCAAGCTCGCCGGCTAACGAAATGTCAGGCAGCGAGTCTATGTAGGGGCGGCTTTAGCCGCCGTTTCTGCATGCCGGCGGCCAAAGCCGCCCCTACATAGGTTGGTCGAAGTGCTGGAAAGGCTTTGAGCATGCAGGATGAAAAAACTTCAATCTCCAGCTCGCGGGATGTGCAGCGGGAAGCGCTGCGCGAATTGGTCACCCTGGCGAAGGATTGTGTTGCAAAAGATGCACAGCTAGTAAAAGGACATCGTACCGATACGGCCGTGGCCAGGCGCGACTTTGACATGGTCGCGACGGAGGTCGAGGGGCGCTACAGCAAGCTACGCGCGGAATTAGAAGACCGTGCCCTCGGAGCCACCCGGCAGGTTGAAGATCAGTACATTGGCGAAACCAACTCATTAAAAGAGCACGATGAAAATGTGCGACAGAAGATCGAATCGGATAACGATTCGCTCCAGCACAACATCCGCAAACAATTCAATCACGCCAATTGGGTGGCCGAGAGCATATTTGATGGGTCGCAGCATTCGGCGCATGAAGAGTACCGCATCGCAAAGGATCAACATGTAGGGCACATCGATGCGATCGATAAGCTGGATCACGCGGCGGCTTCGGTGGTCGCTGAGTTCGGGCATGAGATTCCGCAGATCGTGGTGCCGGAGGGGGAAAGCAGCTCGATTGCGCCGGATGCGTCGGAAACATTTAAGCAGGAAAAAGAGCAGGCCGAGCAAATGCTCCAGCAGCTGCGCGATCTGAAAGCGCCGGCGCTGTTTGTGGGAATTTGGCCTTATCTCGGGGCGATTTTTTTTGTGGTGCTGGGCGGACTGATTGGCCAGGCGACTCGGCAGACGACAGTGCCCAATCCCATGGCGCTGGGGATTGGCGCGGGCAGCGGATTGCTCGTGGCGTTGATTGTGGGGGTGATTCTGTGGCAGCGGGCGAAGAAACAGATTCGCGCGGTTTATATTCCTCTCCATGAGCGCACCCGCGCAGCGCGGCGGGCGGCGGATCAGCATCTGAAGAATATGGAGCAGGAGCGCGATCAGAAACAGGATCGGGCCACACGCAAGCGCGACGCAGAATTGCAGGCAGCCAAGGAAAAATTCCAGCCGATTTTTAATCAAGCCAAGAAACAGCACGCTCTGGCGCGAGACGGGGCGAAGATGCATTTCGAGATGGAAACCCGCCGGATCGAATCGCAACGGGCCAAGGGATTGGAAGCAGCCGACGAGAAATTCGGGGCGCTGCGCAAGGAGTTGGAAGAGAAATATCAGCGCGAAGTCCAGACAAACCGGAACGAATTCGACTCACGCACGGCCGACCAGACTGCGGGCCATCGGGCAACCAGCGGCGAATTAGAAAATCGCTGGAGCGGCGGATTGGTCGGTTTGCAGTCGCAATTAGGGCGGCAGGGGGGGCATGATGGGAACAGTAGCGGCGCTACGAGCGGAACCGAACCCGCACACGTCGCTGATTCATCACAGAAAAATTCCTGGGACCCGCAGACATGGCAAGCTCCCACGCAATTTCCGTCAGCGATTCCGTTTGGATCGCTGGAAGTAAACGTAAAGAAAATGATTGAATTGCCGGCGGACGGTGCATGCCGACTGCCGTTGCCAGAGGCATTTAATTTGCCCGCGGTTTTAGCGCTGCCGCGCCAAGCTTCGCTGTTGATTCAAACTGATCGCGCCGGGCATCAGGACGGGATGGATGCGATGCGCATGGTAATGGCGCGCATCCTGACCTCACTGCCACCGGGCCGCGCGAAGTTCACGATCATCGATCCCGTGGGCCTGGGCCAGAATTTCGCGGGGTTCATGCACCTGGCCGATCATGATGAATCCCTGGTCAATTCACGCATCTGGACCGAAGCCGAGCACATCGAGCAGCGCCTGGCTGATTTGACTGAGCACATGGAGACGGTCATCCAGAAATATCTCCGCAATGAATTTCAAACCATTGACGAATACAACGCCCAGGCAGGGGAATTAGCTGAACCATACCGCTTCCTGGTCGTCGCCGATTTCCCTGTCGGTTTCGAAGGCGAATCATTCCGACGGCTTTCTTCGATTGCATCCAGCGGGCCACGTTGCGGCGTCTACACATTAGTGCTGCGCGATCTGCGCCAGCCGCTCCCGCCCGGCATGCACATTGATGAATTGGAAAGTCACAGCGTGAATCTGATTCGCCAGAATGACAAATGGATCTGGAAAGATGAAGTCTTCAAGCAATTTCCGCTGGTGCTGGATCGCGGGCCAGACGATGCGACGCTGATTCAATTGCTGGATGTGGTCGGGAAAAAAGCCAAGGAAGCCAAGCGGGTCGAAGTCGCGTTCTCTGCCATCGCGCCGAAAGTGGAGGAGATGTGGAACGGGAAGACCGATCGCGAAGTGGTCGTGCCTATCGGCCGCCTGGGCGCTACGCGACTGCAAAATATGCGACTGGGTCGCGGCGTGGCGCAGCATGCGCTGATCGCTGGTAAGACCGGCTCGGGTAAATCGACTCTGCTGCATGTGCTGATTACGAATCTGGCCCTGTGGTATTCGCCGGATGAAATGGAGTTTTATCTGGTCGATTTCAAGAAGGGCGTCGAATTCAAAACGTACGCGACGCATCACCTGCCACACGCGCGGGCCATTGCGGTGGAATCGGATCGGGAGTTTGGATTATCAGTATTGCAGCGCTTGGATGCTGAACTGACGCGGCGCGGCGAGTTGTTTCGCAGGTTGGGCGTGCAGGATTTGGCGGCGTACCGATCAGAAGCATCGAAGCAGCAAACGAATATCCCATCGCAGAAGAGCCGGAGCGTCCCCGCCCCGGACCATCGGGCCGAGGACGGCCCGGCTCTCTCAGGAGGCGGAAGATTGCCGAAGCTTCCGCGCACATTGCTGATCATCGATGAATTTCAGGAATTCTTCTCCGAAGATGATAAGCTCGCACAAGATGCATCGCTGCTGTTGGATCGCCTGGTGAGACAGGGCCGAGCATTCGGAATTCATGTCATTCTTGGCTCGCAAACGCTTGGCGGAGCGGGTGGATTGCCGCGCTCCACCATGGGCCAGATGGCGGTCCGCGTAGCGCTGCAAACCACCGAAGCTGATTCGCAAATGATCCTGGGTGATAATAATTCCGCGGCACGGCTGCTCTCGCGCCCCGGCGAGGCAATTTACAACGATGCTGGCGGCCTCGTTGAGGGAAACAGCCCATTCCAGATTTCCTGGCTTAGCGACGAACTGCGCGATGAATGGCTCGATCGCGTTTCCGCCAAGATGAATGCGAGCATTGAGAACGCCAGCGAGCCGGTCGTTTTCGAAGGCAATGCGCCCAGCGATATCCGCAAGAACGCCAAACTAACGGCACTCCTCAAAACACCGCCCAAATCGCGCGCTGCAGCGGTGGCGTTCCTGGGTGATCCGGTAGCGATCAAAGATCCCACCGGTGTGACGCTGCGTCGCCAGGCCGGCTCCAACGCGATCATCATCGGCCAGCAGGATGAATCCGCGCTGGCGATGTTTGTCTCGAGCATGGTGAGTTTGTCGGCGCAGCATTCAGCCAGTTTGGCGCAGTTTTATCTTCTCGATGGCACGCCCGCCGATTCTCCGATGGCTGGAACGCTGCCGAGCATGAGCGCGATCCTGCCGCAAAGCCTGAGCATCGTGGATTACCGGAAAGTGCCCGAGACTTTGGAAACATTGGCAGCAGAATTGAAACGGCGTCGTGAGTCGGATGATTCGTCTTATCCGGAGATTTATATTCTGCTCTTTGGTCTGCAGCGTTATCGGATGCTGCGTAAAAGTGAAGAATCATTTTCGTTTGGAAGCGAAGAAAAAAAGGCAACGCCGGATCAACAGTTCGCCGAGATTCTGCGCGACGGGCCGCAACTGGGAATTCACGTGATTGCCTGGTGCGATACGCCCGCCAATATTGAACGTGCCCTGGAGCGTGGCATGCTACGGGAATTCGACCACCGTATTTTGTTCCAGATGTCTGCCAACGATTCGTCGAATCTGATTGACTCTCCGCTGGCCAATCGGCTCGGATTCCATCGCGCCCTGGCATTCAGCGAAGAACACGGAACGCTCGAAAAATTCCGACCTTATGCGCTGCCCGACAAGCAATGGCTCGGCAGCGTGGCCAACCAACTAATCGCTCGCGCCGCCGCCGAGGTGGGATAATTGATTCATGCATTCAATAATGTTCCTGCAAGGAGATCGAGCCGTGCGCGACGTGATTGTCTTACTCGGGCCGAGGACGGCCCGGCTCTTCTCATCAATCTGAACCAGCTGTTCCGTGATTGGTATGGGAGGGCGGATTCAACTGACTAAATAGAAACGGGCGGCTGAAGCCGCCCCTACGAGGGCGGATTTAATTGCGGCAGTTTCTCATCCATATCGGGTGAATTGAACATGGGCGAGACGCCCATGCTACTATTTTTTCGAAGCTCTTAATGCATTCGGCAATGCTGCTTACGAGGAGAGCGAGGTATCCGTGACCAAGGATTTCTTATGCCCGAGGCGGACGCGGGCCGGCTCTTCTCATCAACTGAACCAGTTGTGCATTTTCAATTCCCCGCTACGATATATCGCAAATTCCTGTGACTTAAAATTTATCACTCCGAAGGAGCTGCTTCATGAGAAAGTTAAATCGTCTTGCCATCCTGACTCTTGCGCTGATGGGGCTGGGAATTTCAACCGCCAATGCCCAGGTCATGCAGCAAGCCCCTTCCGATGGATTGGTTGTCGCGAAGATCAATAATCTCAAAAGCCTGAGCGATAAAATCGCCGGGCTGGCGCAGCGATTTGGTATTGCTCCGTTCGTGCCGCAGTTGGCCGATCCGCTTTCTTCAGTCGAGCAGGATTTGAAAATCACGCAGGGAATTAATCCGAACGGCGATGCAGCCATCGTCCAACTCGATCCGGATAAATACGGGCAGCAGGTTAGTCAGTTTGGCGTGATCCTTCTGCCGGTGAGCGATTACAAGGCATTCCTCGGCAATTTCAGCCGTCCCACCGAATCCAGCGACAAACCCGCTGCTGATAATGCCGCTCCCACCACGCAGGCCGCTCCCGCTCCCGATGCCCAGGGAATCGCGGCCATCGCTTTCCCCAATGCTTTTGACACGGCCTATGTCGCCCAATGGGGAAACTACGCCGCCATCAGCAAGGTTAAATCCGTATTGGCTACTCCCGGCAAAGGCATCACCGCCTCTGGCCTCGCAGCCAAGGAATTGCAGGACAAGGATTTCATCATCTTCCTCAATATCCCGGCCGTGCGTGAGAAGGCGATCACCTATCTGAAAAACAATCGGGATAGCGCCGTCGAAAGCTGGAACCAGATCATGGCGCACAACCCGAACAATGCGGCCATGCGTCCGATGTTTACCGCGTTGATCCAGTCCCTCATCGATGATGCCCAGCGCATCATGGAAGACGGCCAGGCGGCCACGTATGGCATCTCCATCGGCCAAACCGGAATCCGCACGACCATCCTCGGCGAGTTTGACCCCAACAGCCCGATCGGCCAGCAGGTGGCACAAGTTAAAAATAGCGATCAATCGCTCCTGACTGGATTGCCCGAAGCCAAGTATCTGTTCTTCGGCGGCGTAGCCTGGGACCCGAAAACGGCTGGTGATGTGGTGCAGAAAGTCACCGCTGATTTTCGCCAGCATCTTTCCGAGCAGGGCGATAAGGCCAAGCCGCAGCTCAAAATGCTCGATCTCTATCGCCAAAGTGTGGCAGATATGAACTCCCAGGCTATGGGCTGGCTCGCTCCCAGCGGCGTCATGGGACAGGGCGGAATCTTCCGGATTATCGCCGTGCAGACGGGTGATGCTGCTTCGATGTCGGTCGATCAGCACTCCATGCTCGATCTGCAAACCGAAATCAGCAAGGCCACCGGCGATCCGAATATGCAGATGTCGTTTGATTACACCGCCAATGCCAAACAACTGGACGGAGTGAATTTCAACCAGTTCAAGCTTAATTTTAATGTTGGCCCCAATGCCAGCCTGCAGAGCCGCCAGGCCGATCGCATGATCAAGATGATGTATGGCCCGGAAGGTCTGATCGGGTTGACGGGGCAAGTTGATTCCAAGCACTTGCTCACCGGCATGGGCGCCGGCGATGATGATCTGACTCATGCGATTGATGCGATCAAAGCCGGTGCGGATCCGCTCGGAGGCCTTGCGGAGTTGAAGGATGTTACTTCGAATCTCCCTACGCAGCGCATTGCCGCGTTTTACGTCCCGCTCGATCAGATTGCCATGACCGTCGCCAGTTACGCCCGGCAGTTTGGCATGCAATTGAATATCCAATTGGCTCCGCACATGGCTCCGGTCGGCGTGACCATTGGCACGGAACAATCAGCGATTCGCCTGGATAGCTTTATCCCCACCCAAACCGTCCAAAGCCTGATCGCCGCCGGCATGCAAGCTTGGATGGCCGCTCAGGGTGGTGGTGGCGGCGGCCTGTAAGATCGCGGCGTGTTAGACTTATGTAGGGGCGGGCTTCAGCCGCCGTTATTCAATGTCGGCGGCTGAAGCCGCCCCTACGTTAATACCAATACACAGAGTTGAACGGAATCCTATATTTTTCAACGCTTGTACCTGGCCCTTTTGTGCAATAGCATTCGCGTCCATGAGCAAGGCGATCATTCTTCAGCATGTGCCCTACGAAGGCCCGGGCAGGCTAATTTCCAGTCTGCGTGACTTTGGCATTCCGACGGAAGTTCGACGGCTGGATAAAGGCGACGAAGTTCCCACCGATCTGGAAGAACTGCGCGTGCTGATCGTGCTCGGCGGCCCGATGGGCGTGACCGATGCGGGCAAAGCGGAGTATCCATTCCTCAATCAGGAAATCGAGCTCCTGAAGCGCACCATTGCTCACGACATCCCCACGCTCGGCATTTGCTTAGGCGCGCAATTGCTCGCCCATGCTGGCGGCGCAAAAGTCTATCCCAACGTAAAAATGGCCCCGCCAGCCAAGCACGGCGAGCCGCCCAAGCCGGTTGAGCCGATCGTGCCATTGCCCGAACTCGGATGGGCCGGCGCAACCTTCCCTTTCCCCGGCGGCACTGAACCCATTGTCATGGGCATGATCGATAATGCCCCGATGTTCCATTGGCATTTTGATACGTTTGATCTGCCCCGCTTGCCGGCGCCAGTTAATGCCGCCCCTCCTCCCGCGCCGCCCCCGCCCACGGGGAATTCGCTGCTATCCTCCACTCGGCTTTGCAAAAACCAGGCGTTTCGATTTAAGACGCATCTTTTCGGTTTCCAATACCATTTCGAGTTCACGAGAGCCGACATCGACGCCGTCCTGGGCAATGCCAGCGAATCAGTCAGGCAAGCCCTGGGAAGCGATGGATTGGCCAAAATCAAAACCGATACCGAAGCGTTCTATCACCGCCACGAACGCCTGGGCAATCGGCTCATCGAAAACTTCGTTCAGTTTTTGAAAGTGTATTAATAGCAAATGACAAAATTCGAATGACGAATCAATGTTCTAATAACAATGATCAAAACCGCGCAATATTTAGCGGCGCGTCCGAAGGACCGCGCTGAACAGCGCGGTCCAACGCGGTGCTACGCACTGCCGCTAAATATTGACAGGCAAACGTTTCGAAAATTAGATCAATCAAATTTGATTCGTCACCCGTCATTCGAATTTCGTCATTAACCAGTGTTCCACCTGGGCCACATTTTCACGCGACGCCAGTATGTCCGCCCCTGGGCATTGGCTGCGCCGGTGATTGTGTTGATTATCGCCACACCGCTCCTGCGACCCTTGCGGCATCCGACCGAATTGTCCATCCAGGAATCCGCTCGCCTGGCGGCGATGCAAGCGTTGGTGGAGCATCGGCAGTTCGTCGCTGCCAATTTACCCCCTGATCAACCCGTGATGCCGGTGTTTACGCTGCTATTAGCCGGGCCTTACTGGTTGCTCGCGCACACGGGATATCGTCTGTCAAAAGACACGGCAATGGTCAGTTATCTCCTCACGCTACTGAGCGCGACTATTCCCGTTGCAGCAGCGCCGGGATTGATCTACCGCATGGGGAGAATTTTTGTGCTATCGCGCCCGCTGCGCGCATCTCTGGCGCTGGGAGTGACGCTTTGCTCGGGGCTGATCAGCTATGCAACGGTGATCAATCCCCATGCGGCGGCGGCATTTCTGGTACTGGCGGCGGCATCCAGTTTGATCCGCTCGGGAGCCGTACCACGCCGCAGCGGTGCAGCAGTCGCCTTCGCAGGGTTCTTTGTGGCGCTGGCCGCGGCGATTGATCTCTCAGCCGTTCCGTTTTTATTGCTCTTTCCTCTCTGCGTATTGGCCGTGCGCGCTCCGTTCTTCTGGCGTGTCGGAGCATTATTCTTTTTCATCTTGGGCGCTTTCCCACCGTTGTTGCTGCATACGATTTTGACCACGGACATTATTAACGCTCATCCGCCCGCCAATATTGTGGTCGTGGCGCGCACCACGCAGCCTGCGGTTGACCCGGATGATGAAGATATTCGGCCGTCGGCGCTGGCGACTGCCGCGCATGGGACGGGCCGATTTGGACAGACGCTTTTCGGGTCGCACGGGTTGCTGAGCCATTATCCCGTGATGATTCTCGGCTTGGCGGGAATTTACAGCGTGCTGCGGCGCTATTGGCCGCGCGTAGTGAAGCTGCTGGCGATATTAAGCGCAGCAGGGGCGCTGGTGGTTTTAATTGCCGTGGCAATGACCGGTCCAGATGATCCCGAACTCATGTATGCCGCCAAGTGGTTTATTCCCTTTTCTCCGCTGCTTTTATTTTGGAGCGGTGCCTGGCTCCGGCAACGCCATCGACCCTGGGTATGGGCAATGTCAGCCGTTTTGATCGCCTTCAGCGCCGGCGTGGGCATTGTCGGGGCGTTCAACCCATACCCGCCCGGCGGGTACCCCTATTACACGCCCTTGGCCGCGATTCATCATTGGGTCGCAAAATAACGACTGAGCTTGTCAAAGTCTTATTGGAGCGGACCCATATCTCGTATAGCCGCGCGGTCGCTTGAGCGACCACAAAAAACTTGCATTTGCCATCACGCTGTGAAGTGGCTTTAATACTTTTATGTCACGTCATATTCTTATCGTTTCTGTTCTCGCGATAATGTTCACTTGTGTGCCGGCACTTTTCGCCGCCGGCAAGCCCGCGCCCAGCGCGCTCGATTTTACGGTGAACAATATCGACGGTCAGTCCACCGATCTTTCGCAGTACAAGGGCAAGGTCGTCTTGATCGTAAACGTCGCCAGCAAGTGCGGCTTCACGCCGCAATACGCCGGCCTGGAAAAGGTTTATCAGCAATACAAAGATCAGGGCTTTGTGATCATTGGCTTTCCCGCCAACAATTTTCATTCCCAGGAGCCCGGGACTAACGAAGAGATCAAGGCGTTCTGCACCGGTAAATACAACGTCACCTTCCCTATGATGGCCAAGATTAGCGTTAAGGGCGATGACATTGCTCCGATCTATAAATTTCTCACCGAACAGCCCAAGAGTGGCGTGCCAGGCGAGATCACCTGGAATTTTAATAAATTCCTCATCGGACGCGACGGCCAGGTAATCGCGCGCTTTCCCAGCAGCACAAAGCCAGACAGTGCTATTGTCACGGGATCAATCGAAGGCGCGTTGAAGTAATAATTTCATTAATCGTATCTTCTAGCGCGCCCGAGTGGTTACATCTTTGCGGGGCGTGTTCCCGCGCGCTGAATGCTTCTGGTTATTGGTATAAAACGGACTGGTATCACGTGAGCGTTACGTAAACTGCATATTTATTTCTGATGCGTCCGGGGTGCATACTGGCGAGCATGAACAAATCACATCGTCAGGGTGTTGAAGAATGGCGTTCGATCATTGAAGGGCAGCGTCGCAGCGGACAGACCATAGC